>CAMLPZ010000007.1 GCA_946482045.1 uncultured Asticcacaulis sp. | reverse complement strand
AAGTATAGCTTTCGCAAGCCATGGGCATTTGCGGAGCAAATGACGGAAGGGGGGCCTTTCAAGTGAATAGATCACACCGATCCGTAATGTGATTTTCCTTAGAGGCAGTAAGGGACTACGCTGTGGTTAACGTCCGCACTGGAGAATCCGGTGGACAGGAGAGGCGGGCTGGTTTCGACATACCTTGAAGTTTCGCTGGCCTTCCCCCACATCTGTTAACGAAGCGCTCTGGCGGATTCGCTTTTGTTCAACGCGAAAGCACAAGCCCGTGAAGCGCCCTATCTTTAAGACTCTGTAGAAACCTCGGGTTCATACTTGTTAACACGAGACGACTGCCGGTCTTGTCAGGCGGCAGATACACGCCGCAAGGAGTAAAAATGTTGGATCTCGTGACCATCCCCGTCCTGCCGCTGCGCGACATCGTGGTCTTCCCGCACATGGTCGTGCCGCTGTTCGTTGGCCGCGAAAAATCAGTGCAGGCGCTGGACGAGGTGATGAAAGGCGACAAGCAGATCCTGCTCGCCACACAAAAGAATTCTTCCGATGACGATCCCGATCCGTCGGCCATCTACGAGATCGGCGTCCTCGCCAACGTCCTGCAACTGCTGAAGCTGCCCGACGGCACGGTCAAGGTGCTGGTCGAAGGCAAGTCGCGCGCCCGCGTCAAGCGCTTCCTGTCGACCGAGCCCTACTATGAAGCCGAGGCCTATGTGCTCGATGGCGGCGAAATGGAAGGCCCGGACACCGAAGCCCTGACCCGCGCAGTGTCTGAGCAGTTTGAAAACTACATCAAGCTGAACAAGAAGATTCCGCCGGAAAGCCTTAATGCGATTGCGGAAATCAGCGACGCCGACATCCTGGCTGACTCGATCGCCGCGCATTTGGTGGTCAAGATCGCCGACAAGCAGGCGCTCCTGGAGCAACTGTCCGTCACCAAGCGGCTTGAGAAGATTTACGCCCTGATGGAAGGCGAAATCTCGGTGCTGCAGGTCGAAAAGAAGATCCGCAGCCGGGTCAAGCGCCAGATGGAGAAGACCCAGCGCGAATATTACCTGAATGAGCAGATGAAGGCCATTCAGCGCGAGCTGGGCGAACAGGACGAGAGCAAGGACGAACTGGCCGAGCTCGAGAAGAAGATCAAGGGCACCAAGCTGTCCAAGGAAGCCCGCACCAAGGCGCTGGCCGAACTGAACAAGCTGCGTCACATGTCGCCCATGTCGGCCGAAAGCACCGTCGTGCGCAACTACCTCGACTGGCTGCTGTCGATCCCCTGGGGCGCCGTCAAGCCGAAGCCCATCGACCTCAAGAAGGCCGAGGACATCCTGGAAGCGGATCACTATGGTCTGGACAAGGTCAAGGAGCGCATCCTCGAGCACCTGGCCGTCCAGGCGCGCATGGGCACGCTGAAGGGCCCGATCCTGTGCCTCGTCGGCCCTCCGGGTGTCGGCAAGACATCCTTGGGTAAGTCGATCGCCAAGGCTACGGGCCGTGAGTTCATCCGCATTTCGCTTGGCGGCGTGCGCGACGAATCCGAAATCCGCGGTCACCGCCGGACCTATATCGGCTCCATGCCGGGCAAGATCATCCAGAACATGAAGAAGGTGAAGTCCACCAACGCCTTCTTCCTGCTCGATGAAATCGACAAGATGGGTGCCGACTGGCGCGGCGATCCGGCTTCGGCCCTGCTCGAAGTACTGGACCCCGCCCAGAACTCGACCTTCGCCGACCACTATCTCGAGGTCGATTACGACCTTTCGAAGATCATGTTCGTCACGACGGCCAACAGCCTCAACATGCCCCAGCCGCTGCTGGACCGTATGGAGATCATCCGCATCCCGGGTTACACCGAAGATGAGAAGGTCGAAATCGCCAAGCGTCACGTCCTGCCGACCCTGATGAAGGATCACGGCCTGACCACCGAAGAATTCATCGTGCCGGAAGCGACAATCCGCGACGTCATCCGCTACTACACCCGCGAAGCCGGCGTGCGGTCGCTGGAGCGTGAACTGGGCAACCTGGCGCGCAAGACGATCCGTGATCTGGCGCGCGAAGGCGTCAAGGCGATCACCGTTGACGACGAGCGCCTGGCCAAATACGCCGGCGTCAAGAAGTACCACTATGGCGCCACCGACGAGACCGACCAGGTCGGCATCGTCACGGGCCTGGCCTGGACGGAATTCGGCGGTGACATCCTCACCATCGAAGCCATCAAGATGCCCGGCAAGGGCAATATGAAGGTGACGGGCAACCTGAAGGAAGTGATGAAGGAGAGCGTTTCGGCGGCCAACTCCTACGTCAAGGCCCTGGCGCCCAAGTTCGGCATCCTGCCGCCGGTGTTCGACAAGACCGACGTCCACGTTCACGTCCCCGAAGGCGCCACGCCGAAGGACGGTCCGTCGGCCGGTATCGCCATGGTCACCGCCATGGTGTCGGTCCTGACCGGCATTCCGGTGCGCAAGGACCTGGCCATGACGGGTGAAATCACCCTGCGCGGCCGTGTCCTGCCGATCGGCGGGCTCAAGGAAAAGCTGCTGGCGGCCCTGCGCTCCGGCATCAAGACCGTGTTGATCCCGAAGGAGAACGAAAAAGACCTGGTCGACATCCCGGCCAACGTCAAGTCGGGCCTGGAGATCATTCCGGTCAGCCAGGCGGACGAGGTCCTGCGCCATGCGCTGGTGAAGCCGCTGACGCCGATCGAGTGGATCGAGCCGATCATCACCTCGGGCGCGGCCACCGCCGCCACCGACGACTCGGATGCGGCAACGGCCCACTAAGGTTGGAAGCGACAATCGAAATGGCCCGGTTCACGCTGGGCCATTTTTTGTTTAGCGATAGCGCCTTCCTTTGCGGCTCGATGCGTTTTAAAGTTGACGCAAGAAGTCCCCCTTCCGTCATTTGCTCCGCAAATGCCACCTTCCCCGTAAACGGGGAAGGAAGAAGTGAAATGCGCTCAGCTAATTCCTTCCCCGTTCACGGGGAAGGTGGCAGCGAGCAAAGCGAGCTGACGGAAGGGGTGATGGGAGAAGACTTGATGTAAGTGCTCTCAGAGGTGGCGCCATGCAGAAGTTGCTGACCATTGCCCTTGCGTTGCTGGCAGCGGTGCCAGCCGTATCGCTGGCCAATCCCGTCCTGCGCCTGGAAAACATTTACGACACCGCGCCTTATCCCGAAGCGCACGCCTCGACCATCGTCCAAACGACCAAAGGCACCATCGCCGCCGCCTGGTTCGGCGGGGAATATGAGCGCCACCCGGACGTAGCGATCTGGTTCGCGCGCATGGAAAACGGCAAATGGCTGACGCCGGTCAGCGTCGCTGATGGCGTACAGGCTGACGGCACGCACCTGCCGACCTGGAACCCCGTGCTGTTTCAGGAGCCGGGCAGCGATCTGCATCTCTTTTATAAGGCCGGCCCTAGCCCGCAGACCTGGTGGGGCATGGTCATCCGCTCCAAGGACGATGGGCGCACCTGGTCAAAGCCGGAGCGCCTGCCTGACGGTATCCTTGGGCCGATCAAGAACAAGCCGGTGGTGCTCGCCGACGGCATATGGCTGTCACCGTCGAGCACCGAAGACCGCGAAGGCATGACGGGCGCCGGCAATGCGGCGTGGCGGCTGCATTTCGAGCGCTCGGCTGACAAGGGCAGGACCTGGACGAAGACCGCTGACGTGCCATCACCGATCGGCATCGAAGCCATCCAGCCCAGCGTCCTGTTCCATAAGGACGGCCAGCTTCAGGCCACGGCCCGGACGCGTCAGGGTACGGTCGCCATGACCTGGTCGAAGGACAATGGCAGGACCTGGAGCCCGCTTGTGGCCAGCAACCTGCCCAATCCCAATTCGGGCACCGACGCGGTGACTCTTAAGGATGGCCGGCAATTGATCGTCTATAACCCGACCGGCCATTTTCCCGACCGGCCGGGGAACGGGCCACGCTATCCGATCAGCATCGCCCTGTCGGACGACGGCGTCACCTGGCGCGACGTCCTGACGCTCGAATCCGCGCCGCTCAACAGCGGTTACGCCTATCCGGCGGTCATCCAGACGTCCGATGGCCTGGTCCATATTACCTACACCCGGGACCGCAAGCGCATCCGCTACGTCGTCATCGATCCGGCGAAGCTTGAAAAATAGAGGGCGCCTGGGCGATTGCGCCGTCCCGAAGATCAGGTAAACATGGCGCGCATGACCACAGGCCGCTTCCGCTTCGAACGCTTCGTTCTCGATCCCCATGATCGCCTGCTTATGTGCGATGACGTCCCGGTGGAGCTGAACACGCGCTATCTCGACGCCCTGGCGCTGCTGGTGCGCGAGCAGGGAAAGCTGGTCTCCAAGGACCGTTTTCTAGACGAAGTGTGGCGCGGCGTGCCCGTTACCGACGAAGCCCTGACCCAATGTATCCGCACGCTCCGCCGCCAATTGGGCGACGACGCCGGCAAGCCGCGTTATATCGAGACCGTCGTCAAGCACGGCTATCGTTTCATCGCTCCGGTCGAGATCGTCGCGTCCAGCCGTGCCGCCGAACCCACGATCACCGTCCAGCCGATGCAGGCACTGGCAAAGCCTTATGACTGGCGGCAACTGCTTGCCTTAAGCGGGGCAGGGACCGCGGGCGCCGTTTTCGCGGGCATTGTCGGCGGCATGCTTTACGGCTTCAGCGCCTCGTCCCAGCCCATGGTCGCGGGCATGGGCGCGGTTTCTGTCCTGCTCGTCGTCATCTGCCTCACCGTCATCGTCGCCTTCCTGGGCGGCTTGGGCGTCAGTTTCGGCATTGCGGCAGGCAGTCTGGCCTCGCGCGGCGCGACGCTCTGGACCATCGCCGGTGGTTCCGCCGGCGGGCTGATCGTCGGCGCCATTGTCAAGCTTGTGGGGCTTGATGCCCTCAACCTTTTGTTCGGCCAATCGCCAGGCAACATCACCGGCGCCCCGGAAGGCGCCATCCTGGGCGCGGGCGTCGGCTTCGGCGCCTGGATGGCGGGCCGTCCGGGAACGAAACCATCGCTGCGGCGGTTTGCCCTCATCGGTCTGCTCAGCGGCTGCGCCGCCGGCATCTTTGTCTTCCTGACTGGCGGACGGATGATGGCCGGCAGTCTGTTCCTGCTCAGCCAGCACGTGCCGGCGTCGCGCCTGCGCCTCGATCCCATCTGGAACGCCTTGGGCGAAACCACCTTCGGCCCCGTAAGCCGCCTGGTCACCAGCGGCCTTGAGGGCGCGTTGTTCGGAGGCTGTGTCGTCGCCGCAATGATGCTGACAAGAAAGCTGCGCGCTTCCTAAAAAATATTCACCAGCGGCGCGGCAGTTCGACATTGATATGCGTGGCCGCCACAGCCGCCTGTCCGACGGCGACACTGATCTGGTTCAGCCCGCTCACGACGTCGCCCGCCGCATAAAGCCCCGGCACGGAGGTCTGCTGATAGGCGTCGGTCACCAGCTTCCCGGCGTTGTCGCACCTGGCGCCCAACGACAATGCCAATGCCGACCGCGGCCGGCAGCCGAACATCGGGTAGATGCTGTCGAAAACGTGCGCCTGACCATTAACAACCGCCGCTGCTTCGCCCGCCTCACTGACCTTCAGCGCCGCGTGTGACGATTCGAGCAGGCCGATCCCTGCCTCCGACAGGCAGTTCCTCTGGTCGGTCGTCAGGCCGTCCATCTCCGGAACATGGATCAGGGTCAGGTCGGCCGTGTAGGTCCTCAGGAAAAGCGCGTGCGCAACCGCGTCACCGGTGCGCGCCATGAT
Organism: uncultured Asticcacaulis sp.; assembly: GCA_946482045.1. The sequence goes on along the minus strand of CAMLPZ010000007.1, from coordinate 28,283 downwards.
CGCTACTCGCTTGTCGATAGTCTCATAGGCATCGCACACCGGACACAGCCGCAATGTGCCTTTGGAAACAGCTGTCGCCCAATTCGGCGTATCCATTCCAGCATCCGCAATCCCGGTCGTCAGGATGACCGTTCGTCCCATGACGCGCTCTGATCCGAAGCAGGCGGTAAACCCGCCTTCGTCCCGCTCCAGTGCATCCGCCAGGCCTTCAAACCGCGCCAGCTCGTAAGCGGACGCCTGCGCGTTAAGCCGAGCCAACAGACTGAGGCCGGTCACGCCATCGGGAAAGCCCGGGAAGTTGTGCGACAGAGGGATGAGCTCGGCACGGCTGCGGCCATCGTCGATCAGCGCCACCGAGCGCCGGAACCGCGCCATATAGATCGCCGCCGTCAGACCTGCGGGTCCACCGCCAATAATCAGGCAATCAAAGGCCGCCGGCATATCTGTTACCCTGGCTGTTTCGGATAGAACCAACCTAGCGGTTTCACCATCTGGAAAGGATAGGGCAGAGCTTCATTGGCATAATAAAAAGGAAAACACCTTGCCTTAGCGCGCCGGCTGATTCTCGAATCACCCTCTTTGGCGGCAAGGCCTGAGGCGAAAAAAGGCGTTTTTTTGCGCTTGACTTCGAATTGATTTGTGTCCGGACGGCGAGAAAATGCATAAAAATCCCGCAAACCCTTAAAAAAACACGGTTTGCAGTGCAAAAACTCCGATTTCTGTTTTGACGCGCATTAATTTTTGGTGTCTCTATCCCGTCACCTGTTGGCGACTCCATGGTCGGTTCGAAACCGCAAACCCAATGGCTGCAACAGGGCGCTTAGCCAACCGCCCGAACTCGGGTAAGGGAGAGAGACAGATATGACCAAAGCTGAACTGGTAGCCGCCATCGCGGAATCGGCTGGACTCACCAAGGATCAAGCCAAGAAGGCCCTGGACGCCTTCACCGACAGCGTCGTCGGCGCCCTGAAGAGCGGCGATGACGTCCGCCTCGTTGGTTTCGGCACCTTCCTCGCCGTCAAGCGCGAAGCCGGCACGGCCCGTAACCCGCGCACCGGCGAAACCGTGAAGCGTCCGGCCTCCGTCACGGCCCGCTTCCGCGTCGGCGAAGGCCTTAAGAGCGCGCTGAACGGCTAATCTGTTCGGGTAGCCGCTCAGGCTATCCACATGTCATTCAGGGGACGTTTCCGCTTGGCGGAAACGTCTCTTGACTTTTTCAGGGGTACGCGGCAAACGGTCCCCTCCTTTGGGCTTCGCCCTTGGACCTCCCCTTGGAGAGGGCGATTAGCTCAGCTGGCAGAGCGGCTCGTTTACACCGAGTAGGTCGGCGGTTCGATCCCGTCATCGCCCACCAGGGCCACAGGCCCTGGACCCAGATCGTTTACGTCACAGCTGACCAAGGTCTCATGCTCACGGCAAGTTACGCAGGCTTGCGTGCGATGAACTGTGTCACCGAGCCGGGCCCCGTGTGCCCCAGGCCTTCGCGGATGTCGTGGACAGTATCCTGCGCCAGGATAATCTCGAAGCCTTCGAACGCCTCGACAAGCGTGTCCAGCGACGTTAAGTAATCTACATCTTTAGGCCCGCCGGTGCAGTAGGAAAGCTGCGCGGCATTATAGCCTTCCAGAAGAAGTACCCCGCCGGGCTTTAAAGCGGCGCTGATGGCGGCATAGAGCGGCGGCCGGTCAAGCGATGACATATGGCAGAAGATCGAGACAACCCCGTCCCAGGCATCGATACCCATCTCGTACTGCGTGAGATCGGCCAGGACATAGTCAATCGATACGCCTCGCGTCTTGGCGAGCCCCAGGGCCTTGGCTTGGCCTTCCGCTGAAAAATCAACGCCGTGTACCCGATAGTTCTGCTGTGCAAGGAAGACGGCATTGCGCCCTTCGCCCTCGGCCAAGCTCAATATCCGGTCGCCGGGCCGGAACAGCCCGGCGTGTTCGCGTAGGAAGTCGTTGGGTTCGTCGCCATAAAGATAGGCTTCGGGCTTGTAGCGTTCGTCCCAGAAATCCGCTCCGGCAAATCCGGCCATGATCACATTCCTCATCTGTTTCAATAATTTGTCCACACATCCTTATGCGTATGGAAACGTGTACAAGCTCAAGCTAACTTGAGGTCAAGGGTAAAATTTAAGGAATTGCCACGTGCTCGACATCGCCGAAGTTGCCAGACAGTCCGGCCTTCCGGCCTCAACGCTACGCTTCTACGAGGAAAAGGGCCTGATCACCTCGATTGGCCGGCGCGGCCTGAAACGCCTCTTCGAAAGCGCCGTCCTCGAACGCCTGTCGCTGATAGCGCTGGGCCGGAAGGCTGGCTTTTCGCTGGACGACATTGCCGCCATGTTCGGCATGGATGGCAGCGTGAACATCAACCGCCAGACACTCACCGCCAAGGCCGATGAACTTGATCGCCAGATTCGCCGCCTGCAATCCTTACGCGACGGCCTGCGCCACGCGGCCAAATGCGCGGCACCCAGCCATCTCGAATGCCCGACTTTTCAGCGCCTGTTGAAGGGCGCCGCAAAGGCGAAGCGCGCTTAATCTCCGCTGGTGCGCGTAATCTCGACCACCACGTCACCGGCCTTGAGCGCCTTGGCTTCCTCTTCCCAGTAACCGTGGATCTTGCCGTCACGGCACAAACGTAAGCCCTTGCCGGTCTTGAGCGACTCAAGCGACTGGCCGGCTTCGTCAGGCGTGATTTTGCGCTCGCGCAGCACGACGCAACCGTCGGCCGAGGCGAGGTCGGCGATATACTCGACGACATGGCGGCCTTCCGAAGCCCGCGCCAGCAAGTGTCCACCCATGCTGACCGGGTTTATGACATTGTTGGCGCCCGCCTGGCGCATCAGGTCTTCGTTTTCGGTTGCGCGGACCGCGGCGCTGATCGACACGGTGGGGTTCATCTGCCGCGCGCTGAGCACGATCAACACAGTCGAATCGTCACGATGCGTCGAGATGATCACGGCCTTCGCAGTGGCGATGCTGGCCGCAGCCTGCGTGGCGTTGACGGTCGCGTCGCCGACAATGCCGGTGACGCCGCGTTCGATGGCGGAAGCGATGCGCTGTTCGCTCTGATCGACAACGATGATGGTCTCAGGCTTCTCGCCCTGGCGCAGCAGTTCGTCGACCACCGATTCGCCGGTCGCGCCATAGCCGTAGATGATGATGTGGTTTTTCAGTGTTTTCCGAATCATGTGCGTCCGAAACTGCTCCCACGTGCTTTTGAGCACCAGCGTGTAGGCGGTGCCAAGAAAGATGATCCAGATAAACAGCCTGACGGGCGTCACAACAAAGGTATCGAACATCCGCGCCCGGTCGCTGACCGGCACGATATCGCCATAGCCGACCGTCGTAACCGTTATGGCGGTGAAATAGACAACGTCGCTGAACGACACGTGGCCGTCGATATTGTCCTTCAGACCCTCGCGGTCCAGCCAATGGCCGCCCATGGCTATGCCAACAAATATGCACACCAGCACTGCGCGAACCCACAGCGATTGCCACACATTTAGCTTCGGCTTGCGTTTGAGGACAAGCGGCAGGGTTACGGGCATGTCGGTCGGCCGTACGTTGAACGGTAGGATGCTAAAGCATTTCCCGGCGAAGTGCCAAAGTACGTTTCAGCCGGTTCGCCGCCTGGAAATGCGACAAAACAAGAGCTTAGAGTACGCCTGTTTCATCTGAAGCAGGCCTACTCTAAGCAGATTGTTGCCGACTTGCCAGCGTTTTTAAAACACCAGATCGGTGCGCACAGGCAAGTGATCGGACCCCACCGGCGTCAGCACCTTGAACCGGCCGGCCTTGACGCCCCTGGTTAGGACGTGGTCGATCTGGATGCCCAGCCACGGCTGGCCTTCGGGCCAGGTGTGGGTCATGCCAGATCCTGACGGCCATTGCATCCTATTGGCCATCAGGGAAGTCAGGCTACCCGACCACAGGGTGGCATTGAGATCGCCCGCCAGCACGACCGGCCTGGTCTCACGCGCGATCCGCGCCGCCAAGGCATCGAGATAGACGCGGTTGTCGACCGTCAGGATGCTGTTGGCTGGCGGCATGGGATGGGCGACATAGAGAATGAAATCCCCAAAATCAGCCCGCGCCGCCGTCATGCCGCGCGTCCCCAGCTCGAACACTTCCGCTTTGAACGGGCGTTGCGCATATATGGCGACGCCGAATATGCCGAGATCCGGCCCGTAGCGGTAGGGATAGCGGTCGGAAAGCCCCTCAAGCGCCGCGATCCATTCCGGCGAGGTCTCGGCGGCGGCAAATATGTCGGGCGCCTCAGCCTCGACCAGCGAAATCACCTTGGCGTGCTGAGGGTTGCCGGTCAGCACGTTCGAAAAGACCAGGCTGACGCGTTTCCCGGGCGCCTCGGCGGGCAGAAGCGGCCGGTTAAAGGTCCGCCAAGCCACCGGCGCCAAATTGACCGCCACGACGATCGCCGCCAGGCCGATCAGCCAGCGCTTCTTCAGGAGGACCACCGCCAGTAGGCCAACGATCGCCAGGACGAGAAACTGGATGCGGAACGGCGCGATCATATCGCCTGGCCAGCCGCCGACAAAGGCGACAAGACTGATCACCAGCCCCACCGCCAGTCCTGCAGCCATCAGATAACGCGCAGTCTGTTCCATCGCTCCCCGAAATAAAAACCGCCAGCCTTACGAAAAAGCTGGCGGCTTGAAACCTATACCGTGCGTTCCATCTTTAGAACTGGAAGCGCGTGCGCAGCGACACGCTGTAGTTCTTGTAGGCTTCCAGGTCCTGGTAGTTGCCTTCCAGCGAGAAGTAGCTGTACTCGTTATCGGTCGACAGACGGAAACCGGCCACCGGGCCACCTCCGGTGATTTCGCCACCATTCAATGTGAAGGCCGTGCCGCCCTTGAAATTGGCCACCGTATCACCCAGGTCGCCGGCGATGCTCTGCTTCCAGCCAATCCACAGCTCAGGCCGGATGAACCAGCGTGTATAGCTGACGTTCACAAGCGCCTTGGCGCTGGCGATCTTCGAATCGCGGCTGGCGACATCCAGGTTGAAGGAATCGCCGCCGCCAGTCTCTGAGCGCTCTTGTTCGTTGAGACCATAGAAGTCAGCGGTAACCGCCGGCGTGACGTTAAAGAAACCAGCGCGATAATCGACTGAGGCACCGAGGCCGGCGCTGTACGAATAGCCGTTCCACTCCGATTCCGCGACGCGGGTGACGGAACTGGTCAACAGTTCGCGGGTCGATTCGAACTGTGCAAAGCCGGCGCCGACATGGGCCCAGCCCTTAAAGCCGCCATTGCGCATACGCCAGTAACCGCCGATGGTCAGGTCCGACGCAACCAGGTCTTCATTGCCGATAGCGAAGCTGTCGATCGGGGTGGTCGAGGTGTAGGCCAGATAGACGCCGATCATCGACTTGTCGCCCATGGCGGTTTCACGGCCGCCGGCGAAGCTGAAGCCGGTCGCCTCGAAACCCGCGGTTTCGCCGCGCTCGCGCTCGTTGCGGAAGCCGTATTCCTGCAGCCAGTACTGACCGCCGTCATTGTTAGGGATGACGGTCAGGCTGCCCAATCCCTGCGTCAGCGATTCGTGACCCTGGGCCAGGGTGATCGCCGTTTCGCCGGAATAGTCCGGCAGATACTGGTTATAGATCGGGTCAAACGCGTCCTTGGTCAGGGTCGACATGATGGCCGCCGTCGCTGCGGCGTCCTGCTTGACCGCCGTCATGACGGGGAGGAAGGCGGCGTATTCGTTGTCCGTGAAACCGGCTTCGGCCTGAGTCTTCAGGCGGAAATTGGCCGACAAGGTTGTCTTGGCAGCGTCGGTCGACAGGTCGGCGTGATAGACGTACGGCGTGCGGCCATCCAGGCTGGTTGCCATGTTGCCAAGGCTGATGTTCGATGCCGTCAGAATCGTAAAGGATTGCGGCGTCAGCAGGACATTGTTCAGGCGGATATTCAGCGCCGCACCATTGTCGAAAACCGCTGTACCCGAAGCGGTAAAAATCGGCGTCGTAGGGGCGGTCGTGTCTAGTGTGATGCCAAGGATCGCCTTTTCGCCGACATGAAGCGTGGTAAGATTCAACTTCGTGCCAGCGGTCAATGTCGCGAACGAAGTGTCGCGGAAATCGAGCGCGACCGTACCGCTGCCCGTTAACCTGCCCAGATATCCGGCAGCGCCCGTGAGCGTGTAGCTGTTGGCGCCGGCGCCAAAGTCGATGTTACCTGAGATCAGGCCACCATTCTGCACGATGGTATCGCTTCCCGAGCCCAGCAAGATGTCTCCGGCGATGAACGGTGCGGCAATTGCCTTATCGGCGTCGGAATCGCCGGGCGCCGTGTCGGTCTGCGTCAAGGTCAAGCCAACGGTGTTATTGCGCGTATCGATGGCAATGGGGCGATTGGCGACTGTGTCGGCGACGCCGTCGCCATTGTCATCCGTCGCGGTTATGGAAGCACTGATGATGTTTTTATTGTTTAGCGTCGTCAGGGTGTTCGACTGATCGCGAATGACGACGGCATTGGCCGTGGAACCGGCTGCTGTCGCCTGGAGGGACGAACCGGCGGCGATGTCGATAATCGGCAAGTTGGCGCCGGCAGCAATATCAATGGCCCGCGCTGTGGTACCCGCACCGACCGTACTGTAGGTCGTGGTACCGCCGGTGGTCGTCGACGTCGTAATCGTCGCGATCGTGGCGCGAATGGTTCCCTTATTGATGTCGAGACGTGGCGTGGTGACGCCCGAACCGACCAGGAGGCCTGTGGCATTGCCGCCCGCAGACGTCGCCGTGATGACGCCGGTTGAGTTGTAAACACCAATGCCATTGGCGATGTTCACAGCCTGACCCATGCCACCCAGTTGCACAGCCGTGCCGTCGATGCCCGTGTAGACGCCAAGGCCGTTGATGGCGCCGCGAATCAGCAGGCCGTAGTTGACGGTGGGCGGTGAAACAGCGGTCGCGGCATAGGTAACGCCACTTAAGTTTGTGGTGGCAGACGCCGAACCGATACGCAGGGCAGGGGCCGATCCGTAGTTCGTGATGGCCGCGGTTCCCTGGTCGCTGTCAACCTGGCCGTCCCCGTCCTCATCCGGATTGCTATCGACGGACGTGGTGTCAGTATCGACATTGTTCGCCTGAGCCGCGCCGATCAGCACGCCCTTGGCGTAGTTGCCAGCCAGGCTGACCGTCGGGCCGCTCTGGTACATGTCCTCGGGCGTCGCTAACACGGCCTTGATCTGATCCGCCGTGAGGCTGGACGGCGAGGCCGTGGCATAGCCCGTGGAAGTATAAGCGCCATCGATGATCACCGAACCGCCGAAGTCGCCGTTGAGCTTGGCGACGCTTGAATCCTTGCCGTGCACGCCGGCCGTGCCGGAGAGAATCACATTACCCGTGGCGCCGTTTTCGAGAGCGATAGCGGTATTATTGTCGCCTTCCATGGCGATGGTGCCGTCGGTCTTGAAGGCGCCGTCGATCTTGTTCTCGAATCGGACGCCATAAGAATTGTTGCCTTCAACCTTAATATTTGCTGCGCTGGTGATCGTGACATTGCCGACGAAGGGCGTTGCCCCCGTCGAACGGACGCCATGGCGGCCGGTGCCTTGCGCGAAGGGGCCGTCCAGCACGCCGTCGCCCGTGTTCTTGGTATCGGTGGCCGTGTAGTCGTCCGTGACCGTGATGGCGCCGCCGATCGTCAGGGTCGAGGTCCGGCCGCCATCGATCAGGATCGCTGTCGAATTGTCCGCCGACTTCGCCATGTCGATGGCGCCGTTCATGCTGACGGTATTGTTGGAGTTCACCGTAATGGCGGTGCCAGAAGTCAGGGTTATCTTGCCGTTCGAATCAACCGTCAGGTCGCCGGTGGTCGTCGTGTTGACGGGTGCGGTGGTGGCGGTCGAGATCGTCGTCGCGGCCAAGGCCTGTCCGGCGGTAAGGCCCGTCAGGATAAGGCCCAGAGCTGTGGCGGACAGAAGTTGGTGTTTGCGCATGGTCTAAAAGCTTCCCTGAGGTGCTTAACTTCGATTTTGATAGATACGGCGACGGCGGTCGCTGCGTTCGCAAGTGATGTGTGCGGTCTTCCTTAGCCTTATTTTCGCCGCCGGAAAAGCCCGCGCGCAACGCCTGACGTTACACCGGCCGACGGCGCACACCCCGGCGTACGCTTACCCCACCCGCAAGGCGGTCAGAATTCGAAAATAAAGAGGGCGTAATTATGTCCGCCGGCTGTCAGCGCCGCCGCGAACGCGTTTTTCGCCTTGAAAGGCGATCTGCCATTTTTCAATTGTAAGGAAAGAAAAGGAGGGAAATGCGGAGCCACCCGATTGCTTTTCAGCAGGGGTGGCGCGAGTGACGGGGCTCGAACCCGCGACCTTCGGCGTGACAGGCCGACACTCTAACCAACTGAGCTACACCCGCATTCCCTTGTCTCGACTGCGAAAGCGTGTCCGCCGTCGAGAGGTCGGCTTAGTATGCGGGGGCGGCGCGGCTGTCAAGCGCGATATCGTCAAACCTGTGAGTAATTTCGGATTTCCCGACCTTTCTGCGACTGATTTTCATATGCACCGCAAGGCCTGCGTGTTTTCGCCGCAAACGGTACGAAAAACGGCGATAAGGAGGCAAAACTTCAAAATTTCGTACCGCAAAGGTTTGAAGCCGGGAACCAACTGGTCTAATAGCAGGTCGATTGAGTCCGTGGGCACGGTTAACGTCCACGCGGTCGCGTACGTGTGCGCGGTATTGTTGAGGTGTCGAATGGATGCTGAGTTTACGAAATTCCTGCTGAACTATCTGCCGGTCATCATATTCTTCGGCATCGCCACGGCGCTGGGCCTTGGTTTCATCATCGCCGCCCTGGTCCTGGCGCCCAAGGCACCGGATACCGAAAAGTTGTCGGCCTATGAATGCGGCTTCAACGCTTTCGACAGCGCCCGCCAGAAATTCGATGTGCGCTTCTATCTGGTGTCGATCCTGTTCATCGTCTTCGACATCGAAGCGGCCTTCCTGTTTCCGTGGGCCGTCACCCTGTTCGAAATGGACATGTCGTCCATGCAGTACGCCTTCTGGACCATGATTATCTTCCTGGTCGAACTGGCGCTTGGCTATATCTATGTATGGAAGAAGGGAGCCCTGGAATGGGAGTGATTGTACCAGCAGGGCAGGCGGGCCGGACTACGGTCGAAGGCTATAACCCCGACGTCCATGACAAGTTCTTCGAGCAGGTCTCGGCCGAGCTCAACGAAAAGGGTTTCCTGGTCGCTTCTGCCGACGACGTCATCACCTGGGCCCGTACGGGTTCGCTGATGTGGATGACGTTTGGCCTGGCGTGCTGCGCCGTTGAAATGATGCAGGCCTCGATGCCGCGTTACGACATGGAACGCTTCGGCATGGCGCCGCGCGCCAGCCCGCGCCAGTCGGACCTGATGATCGTCGCCGGCACCCTGACCAACAAGATGGCGCCGGCATTGCGTAAGGTCTACGACCAGATGCCCGATCCGCGCTACGTCCTGTCGATGGGGTCGTGCGCCAACGGTGGCGGCTATTATCACTACAGCTATAGCGTCGTGCGCGGCTGCGACCGCGTCGTGCCGGTGGACGTCTATGTTCCGGGCTGCCCGCCGTCGGCCGAAGCGCTGCTCTATGGCCTGCTGCAACTCCAGAAAAAGATCCGCCGCACCGGCGGTATCCGGCGCTAAGGGAGCAACTTGAATGTCCATTGAAAAGTTGCAGGCCCTGGCCGAACGCGCGCAAGCCGACTTCAAGGAAGCGATTCTCGAAACCCGCCTGCAATACGGCGAACTGACGCTGACGGTCGAGCGCGAGCGCATCGTCGACATTCTGTCGAAGCTGAAGCGCGAGCCTTACCGCTTTCACCAGCTTATCGACCTGACCGGCGTTGACTACCCCAAGCGCGAACGCCGCTTCGACGTCGTCTACCACCTGTTGTCGATGACGCAGAACATCCGCATCCGCATCAAGGTGACGACCGACGAGGTTGTGCCAGTACCGTCGGTGCGCGAAGTCTATCCGAACGCCGACTGGTATGAGCGCGAAGCCTTCGACATGTACGGCATGATGTTCTCAAACCATCCGGACCTGCGCCGCATGCTGACAGACTACGGCTTCCAGGGACATCCCTTGCGCAAGGACTTCCCGATGACGGGCTATGTCGAGGTCCGTTACGACGAAGAGCAGAAGCGGGTGGTCTATGAGCCCGTCAAGCTGGTTCAGGAATATCGTAAGTTCGACTTCCTGTCGCCGTGGGAGGGGGCCGAATACATCCTGCCGGGCGATGAAAAGGCCAAGGCTGGTTAATAAGTTACTTGTCGTAGTGATAACAAGAGTTTGATGGGTAAAGGTTTTGTCGATGGCGGATGATCTGACAACGCAAGTGCAGCCAAAGGGCGAAGATGATCGTAAGTTCACGATCAACTTCGGGCCCCAGCACCCGGCCGCCCACGGCGTCCTGCGCCTCGTGCTCGATCTCGACGGCGAAATCGTCGAGCGCGTCGATCCGCATATCGGCCTGCTGCACCGTGGCACCGAAAAGCTGATGGAAAGCCGCACCTACCTGCAGAACATTCCGTACTTCGACCGCCTCGATTACGTGGCGCCGATGAATCAGGAACACGCTTTCTGCATGGCCATCGAGAAACTGCTCGACGTTCAGGTGCCCAAGCGCGCCCAGTATATCCGCGTCCTGTTCTGCGAAATCGGCCGTATCCTCAATCACCTGCTGAACGTCACGACCCAGGCCATGGACGTTGGCGCGCTAACCCCGCCGCTGTGGGGCTTCGAAGAGCGCGAGAAGCTGATGGTCTTCTACGAGCGCGCCTGCGGGGCGCGCCTGCACGCCAACTACTTCCGTCCGGGTGGCGTCCACCAGGACCTGACGCCCGAGCTGATCAACGACATCGAAGCCTGGTGCCGCTATTTCCCCAAGGCGCTGAAGGACATCGAAGACCTGGTCACCGAAAACCGCATCTTCAAGCAGCGGAACGTCGATATCGGCGTCGTCTCCAAGGAAGAGGCCTATGACTGGGGGTTTACCGGCGTCATGCTGCGCGGCTCGGACGTCCCGTGGGACCTGCGCCGTTCGCAGCCCTACGAGTGCTACGACGAACTCGACTTCGACATCGTCGTCGGCAAGAACGGTGACTGCTGGGACCGTTATCTCTGCCGAATCGAAGAGATGAAGCAGTCCGTGCGCATCATGGAACAGTGCGTTGAAAAGCTTAAGGTGACACCGGGTCCGGTTCTGTCGACCGACCATAAGGTAACGCCGCCGCGCCGCGCCGACATGAAGAACTCGATGGAAGCCCTGATCCACCACTTCAAGCTCTACACCGAGGGCTTCAAGACGCCCGAAGGCGAGGTCTATGCCTGCGTCGAAGCCCCCAAGGGCGAATTCGGCGTCTACCTGGTCTCGGACGGCACCAACAAGCCCTATCGCTGCAAGATCCGCGCGCCGGGCTTTGCCCACCTGCAGGCCATGGACTGGATGAATCGCGGCCACCTGCTGGCCGACGTCTCGGCCATCCTGGGCTCGCTTGACATCGTGTTCGGGGAGGTCGACCGATGACCGGCCTGACCATGGCGCTTATCATGGCCGGCCTCGTCTTCGCTGTTCTGGGCCTGACCATCTATATCTCGCGTCCGAACTGGCCGTATCATCCGGGCGGCCCGGCCGGCTATATCCGCGATCTGGTGATCTATACCTTCCTGCCGGCCTTGCCCGCCTTCATCGCCGTGATCGGTTTCCGCGTCTACACCATGATTCAGCCCTTGAGCGTCGACCAGAACGTCAACTATGTGCTGATCGCCGTGGCGCTTCTGGGCCTGGTCGTCATGCGCCGCATGCCGTTCGTCAAGGCCGCGCAGGATCGCGTCCGCGCGGCCCGGTCGGCGCGCTATCAGGCATTGGGGTCGTGATGAGGGGTGGATCGATTGTTTTTTCCCTGTTTTTTCGCGGCAAGCGGTGTAAAGCCCCTGTCGCTGACATGTGTATTGTGAGAGGCGCCTGATGGGTGTTCGTCGTCTAGCCAAGGAACAGCCGGCCAGTTTCACCTTTTCGGCCGAGACGCTGGAAAAGGCCAACTGGTGGATAGCCAAGTATCCGGAATCGCGCCGCCAGAGCGCGGTGATCCCGATCCTGTGGCTGGTCCAGAAGCAGGAAGGCTGGGTCTCGGAACCCGCCATCACCGCCATCGCCAAGTTGCTCAACATGGCCCAGATCCGCGTCTTCGAAGTCGCGACCTTCTATACCATGTTCATGCTGGAGCCGGTGGGCTCGGCGGCCCTGATCCAGGTGTGCGGTACGACGCCGTGCATGCTGCGCGGCTCGGACGCGCTCATCAAGGTCTGCAAGGACAAGATCGGCGCAAAGGACAAGCTGTCGGCCGACGGCAAGTTCACCTGGCAGGAAGTCGAATGCCTGGGCGCGTGCTGCAATGCCCCGATGGCTCAGATCAACGACTACTATTACGAAGACCTGACGCCGGAAAACCTGGCCCAGATCATCGACGACTTCGCGGCGGGCAAGTCGCCCAAGCCCGGTCCGTACAATGGCCGCCACACGTCGGAGCCGCTGGGCGGCGCAACGACCTTGAATACGGCCAGCCTCTATGATGGCTCGGCCGCGAAACCCGTCAAAATTCCCAACGCACCCACGGCGGAGGCGCAAGCCTGATGGTCGGCATTCTCGAAGACAAGGACCGCATCTTCACCAACCTCTACGGTTTCCATGACTGGGGCCTGGAGGGCGCGAAGCAGCGCGGCGCGTGGAACTCGACCAAGGACATCCTGTCCTGCGGCCGCGACTGGATCATTACCAACGTCAAGAATTCCGGCCTTCGCGGCCGGGGCGGCGCCGGCTTCTCGACCGGCATGAAGTGGAGCTTCATGCCCAAGGAGGTCAAGGACCGTCCGCACTACCTGGTCGTCAATGCCGACGAATCGGAACCTGGCACCTGCAAAGACCGGGAGATCATGCGCCACGATCCGCATCTGCTGATCGAAGGCTGCCTGATCGCGTCCTATTCGATGCAGGCCCACGCCTGCTACATCTATCTGCGCGGTGAATACGTCCTGGAACGCGAGCGCATGGAAGCCGCCGTCAAGCAAGCCTATGAGGCGAAGCTGATCGGCAAGAACAACGTCCATGGCTGGGACTTCGACGTCTACATTCACCACGGCGCCGGCGCCTATATCTGCGGCGAAGAAACAGCCTTGCTGGAAAGCCTGGAAGGCAAGAAGGGCCAGCCGCGCCTGAAGCCGCCGTTCCCGGCCGGTTCGGGTCTCTATGGCTGCCCGACGACCGTCAACAACGTCGAATCGATTGCCGTGGTCGGCACCATCCTGCGCCGGGGCGCGGCCTGGTTCGCCGGTTTCGGCGCGCCGAACAACGCCGGCACCAAGCTTTTCTGCATCTCCGGCCACGTGGAGCGCCCGTGTAACGTCGAAGAGGCCATGTCGATCCCGTTCCGCCAGCTGATCGAGGATCACTGCGGTGGCATTCGCGGCGGCTGGGGCAACCTCAAGGCTGTCATCCCCGGCGGGTCGTCGGTGCCGATGATCCCGGCCGAACAGTGCGAAAACTTGGCCATGGACTTCGACACCCTGCGCAATCTGCGTTCTGGCCTGGGAACCGCCGCGGTCATCGTCATGGACAAGTCGACCGACCTGATCCGCGCCATTGCCCGTCTCAGCTATTTCTACAAGCATGAAAGCTGCGGCCAGTGCACGCCGTGCCGTGAAGGCACCGGCTGGATGTGGCGCGTCATGGAACGCATGGTCAAGGGCGATGCCGACCCGTCGGAAATCGATACCCTGCTTGAGGTCACCACGCAGGTCGAAGGCCACACCATCTGTGCATTGGGCGACGCCGCCGCGTGGCCGATCCAGGGCCTGATCCGCCATTTCCGTCCGGAAATCGAGGCGCGGATCTCCCAGTATCGTTCGACCAAGGGCAATTACGCCGGCCATTCGGTCGCGGCGGAATAGGGAGCAGGGGCGATGCGCGGCAAGGTTCTTTCCTTCAACGGCTCCACGGGTCTGATCAGCGGCGATGACGGCAAGCGCTATACGTTTGGCGCGTCCGACCTTGGCGGCGACGCCACCTATGTGCCGAAGGGCGCGACCGTCGACTTCGAAGGCAGCGATGGTGCGGCGACCAGCGTCTATGTCATTACCTCGCCCCTGGCTGAAAAGAACAAGTGGATCGCGGCCTTACTGTGCTTCTTCTTCGGCTGGTGCGGCATCCACAAGTTCTATCTTGGCAAGACAGGCGCCGGCATCATCATGCTGCTGTGCGGCACCATCGGGTGGGTCATCATCCTTCCCGGCGCCGCTGTCGCCTTCATCAGTTTCATTGAACTGATCATCTATCTCGTGAAATCGGAACAGAGCTTCTACGAGGACTATGTGGCGGGGAACAAGTCATGGTTCTAATGGCTGAATTGAACCGCAAAAATCGCAATTGTATCCGCGTACTATCTGAGCAAGTTGAGGTATAACGGCATGGCCAAGGCAAAAGTCAATGGTGTGGAGGTCGAGTTCGACCCCGGCATGACCGTGCTTCAGGTGGCGGAGCTGGCGGGCGAGGAAATCCCGCGCTTCTGCTATCACGAGCGCCTGTCGATCGCCGGCAACTGCCGCATGTGCCTCGTAGAGGTTAAGCCGGGACCGCCAAAGCCCCAGGCCAGTTGCGCGCTTCCGGCCGCCGAAGGCCAGGAGATCTTCACCAACACGCCGATGGTCAAGAAGGCGCGCGAGGGGGTGATGGAGTTCCTGCTCATCAACCACCCGCTTGACTGCCCGATCTGCGACCAGGGCGGCGAATGCGACCTGCAGGACCAGTCGGTGGCCTACGGCAAGGCCGGTTCGCGCTACGAAGAGAACAAGCGCGCCGTCGAAGAGAAGTATCTGGGCCCGACGATCAAGACCTTCATGACGCGCTGCATCCAGTGCACGCGCTGCGTCCGCTTCACGACCGAAGTCGCCGGCGTTACCGAAATGGGCATGATCTCGCGCGGTGAAAACGCCGAAATCACCTCCTATCTCGAACAGGCCGTGTCGTCGGAACTGTCGGGCAATGTCAACGACCTGTGCCCGGTCGGGGCTTTGACGCACAAGCCTTGGTCCTTCAACTACCGCCCGTGGGAACTGACCAAGACCGAAACCATCGACGTCCATGACGCCCTGGGCGCACACATCCGCATCGACAATCGCGGTCCGGCCGTCCTGCGCGCCCTGCCGCGCCTCAAGGAAGACATCAACGAAGAGTGGCTGACCGACAAGTCGCGCTACGCCGTCGATGGGTTGGCGCGCCGGCGCCTGGACCAGCCATTCGTCCGTAAGAACGGCAAGCTGGTTGCCGTCTCCTGGAACGAGGCGCTGGATGCCGTCGCTGAAAAGGTCAAGGCGACCGATGCCTCGAAGACAGGCGTCATTGCCGGCGACCTCAGCGACGCCGAGACCATGAAGGCCGCGCGCGACCTTTTCTATTCCTTAGGCGTCACCAATCTTGACTGCCGCCAGGATGGCGCGCGCGTCGGACCGTTCACGCAAGGAACGCCGCGCGAGTCGTGGCTGTTCAACACCGGCATCGCTGGTATCGAAGAGGCCGACGCCATCCTCCTGGTTGGCACCGACCTGCGCCACGAAGCGTCCTTGATCAATGCCCGCATCCGCAAGTCGTGGCTGAAGGGCGGCGTCGAGATCGGCGTCATCGGCGATGCGACCGACCTGACCTACGACTACACCCACGTCGGTGTCGGCCCCAAGGCCGTCAAGGATTTCAAGAAGCATGCCTTCCGCGAAACCCTGCGCACCGCCCGTAAACCCGCCATTCTGATAGGCCCGGGCGCGCTCAACGGTGAAGACGGCGCCGCCATCCTGCGTGAGATCGCTGAGATCGCCGACACCTGTGGCGTCGTCAAGGACGGCTGGAACGGCTTCAACATTGTCCATACGGCCGCGTCGCGCGTTGCCGGCCTTGACCTTGGCTTCGTACCGGTCGGGGAAGCTCTGGACGCCTCGGCCATGATCCGGGGAGGGGTCGACCTCCTGTTCCTGCTGGGCGCTGACGAGTTCAACCCCAAGGACCTGGGCAAGACCTTCGTCGTCTATATCGGCAGCCATGGCGATGCCGGCGCTTCTGCCGCCGACATCATCCTGCCGGGCGCGGCCTATACCGAAAAGTCGGGCATTTACACCAATCTGGAAGGCCGCGTTCAGATCGCCGAGCGCTGCGTCTTCCCGAAGGGGCAGGCCAAGGAAGACTGGGCCATCATCCGCGCCCTGTCGGAACGCGTCGGCAAGACCCTGCCGTACGACAGCCTGTCGCAATTGCGTGAGAAACTGATCACCGACCATCCGGTGTTCGGCCGAATCGACGTAAGGCCCGCCACCAAGATGTTTGATGTCCGCGGCCTCGGCGCCAAGGGTGACATCCGTGACCGCGTCTTCACGTCGCCGGTAACGGACTTCTACATGACCAACCCGATTGCCCGGGCCTCCGTCGCCATGGCGGAATGTTCGGCGTCGCGGCGCGGCAACGTGCCGGCCGCGGCGGAATAGAGGTAAGCGACTATGGAAAGTTTCTGGGGTTCTCCCGTTGGCTGGACGATCATAACCGTAGGGCAGGCGCTCGCGGTCATCGTCGGCGTCATGGTGTCGCTGGCCTTCCTGCTGTGGGGCGACCGCAAGGTCTGGGCCGGCGTGCAGATGCGCAAAGGCCCGAACGTCGTCGGTCCCTTCGGCCTGATGCAGTCCTTCGCCGACTTCTTCAAGTTCGTCCTCAAGGAAGTCATCATCCCGGCCGGCGCCGACAAGGTCGTCTTCCTGCTGGCGCCGCTGATCTCCTTCGTCCTGGCCTTTGCTGCCTGGGCAATCATCCCGTTCGCGCCGGGCTGGGTCGTGTCCGACATCAATGTCGGCATCCTGTACCTCCTCGGCATCTCGTCGCTGGGTGTCTATGGCATCATTATGGGCGGCTGGGCGTCGAACTCGAAATATCCGTTCCTGGGCGCGCTGCGCTCGGCGGCGCAGATGGTGTCCTACGAAGTCTCGATCGGCTTCATCATCGTCACCGTCATCCTGATCTGCGGTTCGATGAACCTCTCAGACATCGTCAACCACCAGGCCGGCGGTATCTGGAACTGGAACGTCTTCGGCGGCGGTTACCTGCCTCTGGCCATTATCATGATCCCGATCATGGTCATGTTCTACATCTCGGCCCTGGCCGAAACCAACCGTCCGCCGTTCGACCTGCCCGAAGCCGAATCCGAACTGGTCGCCGGTTATCAGGTCGAATATTCGTCGACGCCGTACCTGCTGTTCATGATCGGTGAATACGCCAACATCGTCCTGATGTGCGCCATGATCACCATCCTGTTCTTCGGCGGCTGGTACTTCCCCGTGCCGTTGGACGGCTTAGGGATGCCCGACTGGCTTCTGACCATCATCTACCTGCTGACCTTTATCGGCAAGGTGGTCTTCTGGTTCGTCATGTTCGCCATCGCCAAGGCTATCGTCCCGCGCTACCGCTACGACCAGCTCATGCGTCTCGGCTGGAAGGTCTTTCTGCCGGCCTCGCTCGTCGCTGTCGTGCTCGTTGCTGCTTACCGCGTTTATGGAGGCACCCTGTGATCTCGCGCATCATCTCCGGTATCAAGGGCGCGCTTCTGCTCGACTTCGTCGGGGCGACCGGCCTGGCCATCAAATACATGTTCCGCCACAAGGCAACGATCAACTACCCCTTCGAGAAGGGACCGATCAGCCCGCGCTTCCGCGGTGAGCATGCCCTGCGCCGTTACGCCAACGGCGAAGAGCGCTGCATCGCCTGCAAGCTGTGCGAAGCAATCTGTCCGGCCCAGGCCATCACCATCGAAGCCGAGCCGCGTGCCGACGGTTCGCGCCGCACGACGCGCTACGACATCGACATGGTCAAGTGCATATATTGCGGCCTGTGCCAGGAAGCCTGCCCGGTCGACGCCATTGTCGAAGGGCCGAACTTTGAATTCGCGACCGACACGCGCGAGGAACTGCTCTACGACAAGCAACGGCTTCTGGCCAATGGCGACCGCTGGGAGCGGGAAATCGCCAGGGCGCTTGAACTCGACGCCCCGTACCGCTGAGGAATGTAAGCTATGAGCTTGATGGCAATTGCTTTTTATCTGATGGCAGCCTGCACCTGCATCTCCGGTCTCCTGGTGGTGACCGCGCGCAACCCGGTGCACAGCGTCCTGTTCCTCATCCTGTCCTTTTTCTCGGCGGCGGGCCTGTTTGTGCTTTTGGGTGCCGAGTTCCTGGCCATGCTGCTGATCGTCGTCTATGTCGGCGCGGTGGCGGTCCTCTTCCTTTTCGTCGTCATGATGCTGGATGTCGACTTCAACAAGCTGCGCAAGGGGTTTGCGACATACCTGCCTTTGGGGGGAGCCCTGGCGATCGTCATCCTGCTCGAGCTGATCTTCGTCAACATCGCCGTGGCGAACAAAGGCGCCGCCGCCGGTAATGCCCCGCAGGCCTTTACGGCCGCCAAGAGCAATATCCGCCTGATCGGTGAGCAGCTTTACACAACTTACGCCTACCTGTTCGAAATGGCAGGCTTTGTCCTGCTGGTCGCCATGATCGGCGCCATTGTCCTGACCCTGCGCCACCGCACCTACGTGAAGCGCCAGGACATCCACGCTCAGGTCACGCGCCGCCGCAAGGATGCGGTCGCCGTGATCCCTGCCAAATCCGGAGAAGGAATCAAGGAATGACGCCCGATATTGGCCTTGCCCACTTCCTGGCCGTTTCGGCCATCCTGTTCACGATCGGTGTCTTCGGCATCTTCGTCAACCGCCGCAACATCATCATCATCCTGATGTCGGTGGAACTGATCCTCCTGGCCGTGAACATCAACTTCGTGGCCTTCTCCAGCTACCTGCACAACGTCCAGGGCCAGGTCATGGCCATGTTCGTGCTGACCGTCGCCGCGGCCGAAGCCGCCGTCGGGCTGGCCATCCTCGTGACCTTCTTCCGTAATCGCGGCGACATCGCCGTCGATGACGCCAGCATGATGAAAGGATAATCGTCGTGCTATCCACTCACGCCGTCGCCGAAGTCGCTCACGCAGCCGCACCCGTTGGTGCGCTGTCGTCAGGCGCGGCCACGCTTGTAACCGTTGCCGTGTTCGCGCCGATCGTCGGCGCGGCCATTGCCGGCTTCTTTGGCCGCCGCATCGGCAATATCCCGTCCCAGGCGGTCACGACCGGTCTTCTGTTCCTGTCGTGCATCCTGGCCTGGACCAACTTTATCGCGCACACCTGGGGCGGACAGGCCGACTTTACGGTCGAAATCCTGCCGTTCATCAATATCGGTGACTTCCAGTCGGCCTGGTCGATCCGCATCGATGCCCTGTCGTCCGTCATGCTTATCGTGGTCACCAGCGTGTCGTCGCTGGTCCACCTCTACAGCTGGGGCTACATGGCCGAGGACGACTCTCGCCCGCGCTTCTTTGCCTATCTGTCGCTGTTCACCTTCGCCATGCTGGCGCTCGTCACCGCCGCCGATTTCATGCAGCTGTTCTTCGGCTGGGAAGGGGTGGGGCTGGCCTCGTATCTCTTGATCGGTTTCTGGTTCCATAAGGACAGCGCGTCTTCGGCCGCCATCAAGGCCTTCGTCGTCAACCGCGTCGGTGACTTCGGCTTCGCGCTCGGCATCATGACCGTCTTCTGGCAGTTCGGCACGATCAACTTCGCGGAACTGTTCCCGCAGATCGCCGCTTACCAGGGCAAGGGCTGGGAATTCCTCGGCCAGACCTTCTCGGCGCTGGATCTGGCGGCCTTCCTGCTGTTCATCGGCGCCATGGGCAAGTCGGCGCAGTTCTTCCTGCACACCTGGCTGCCGGACGCCATGGAAGGCCCGACGCCTGTGTCGGCGCTTATCCACGCCGCGACCATGGTCACCGCCGGCGTCTACATGGTTTGTCTGCTGTCGCCGCTGTTCGAGTACGCTCCTCAGGCCAAGATGATCGTCGCCTATATCGGCGCCATCACCGCCATCTTCGCGGCCTCGATCGGCTTTACGCAGAACGACATCAAGCGCGTCATCGCCTACTCGACCTGTTCGCAGCTCGGCTACATGTTCTTCGCCGCCGGCGTCGGTGCCTATCAGGCAGCCATGTTCCACCTGTTCACGCACGCCTTCTTCAAGGCGCTGCTGTTCCTGGGCGCCGGTTCGGTCATCCACGGGATGCACCACGAACAGGACATGCGCAAGATGGGCGGCCTTGCCAAGTACCTGCCGGTCACCTACGGCGTCATGACGATCGGCACCATCGCCATCACCGGCCTCGGCATTCCTTACACCCAGATCGGTTTCGCAGGCTTTTTCTCGAAGGACGCCATCATCGAAAGCGCCTGGGTCATGCACAACACCCCGCAAGGCATGTTCGCCTTCTGGATGGGTATCCTGGCCGCGCTTCTGACCTCCTTCTACAGCTGGCGCCTCGTCGCCATGACCTTCTGGGGCAAGAAGCACTGGGACGGGGCCGACCCTCGGCACGGGCACGATGATCATCACGCACACGACGCGCACGGTCACGGCCACGATGATCACGCTCATGACGATCATGGCCACGGCCATGCGCATACACCGCACGAAAGCCCGATCGTCATGCTGATCCCGCTGATCGTTCTCGCGGTCGGTGCGGTCGCCGCCGGTTTCGTCTTCGCGCCTTACTTCATCGGCGATCACGCCCACGACTTCTGGGGCCACGCCATCTTTACCGCCGCCAACAACCACGTCATGCACGACGCCCACCACATCGAGGAGGCGTGGGTGAAGTTCGCGCCGCTGGTCGTCACGCTGCTCGGCATGGCTTTGGCCTGGTACTTTTACATGGCGCGCCCGAACCTGCCTAAGAAGATGGCGGCCAACGAAGGCCCGATCCATGCCTTCCTGTACAACAAGTGGTTCTTCGACGAGATCTACGACTTCATCTTCGTCAAGACGGCCCGCTGGCTGGGCGACGTCTTCTGGAAGATCCTCGACGTCAAGATCATCGACGGCCTGGGCCCGAACGGCGCGGCCTGGACGGCCCTGGCTTCGGCCAAGAAGCTGGTCAAGACCCAGACCGGCTATGTGTACCACTATGCCTTCTTCATGTTCCTCGGCATCGCGGGTCTTCTGACCTGGGTTGTGTTCGGAATGGCGCATTAAGGGGAGATGACGGAACCAATGCTACCTGCCATTCCAAACATCCTCAGCCTCACGACCTTCCTGCCGCTGTTCGGCGCGATCGTCATCCTGGTCATGCGCGCCATGGCGCGCAAGGACGACAGCGAGGTCATCGCCCGTAACGCCAAGTGGATCAGCCTGTGGACCACACTGATCACGCTTGTGCTCAGTGTCCTCATGGTCCTGGCCTTCGACCAGTCGAAGACCGATTATCAGTTTGTCGAACACTATAAGTGGTTTGGACCGATCTCCTACCATATGGGTGTCGACGGCATCTCGATCCTGTTCGTGCTCCTGACCGCCTTCCTGATGCCGATCTGCATCGCGGCGTCGTGGGACTCGATCAAGGTCCGCATCACCGAATACATGGTCGCCTTCCTGATGCTGGAAACCCTGGTCATCGGCGTCTTCACCTCGCTCGACCTGTTCCTGTTCTACATCTTCTTCGAAGGCGGCCTGGTCCCGATGTTCCTGATCATCGGCATCTGGGGCGGCAAGGATCGCGTCTACGCGGCCTATAAATTCTTCCTGTATACGCTTCTGGGCTCCGTCCTGATGCTGGCGGCCATGCTGTACCTCGTCACGACGCTGGGAACCGCTTCTATCCCGGAAATGACAGCCAAGCTTGCCGCCGCGCCGCTGCCGATCGACGTCCAGGGCTTCCTCTGGTTCGCCTTCTTCGCCTCCTTCGCCGTCAAGATGCCGATGTGGCCTGTCCACACCTGGCTGCCCGACGCCCACGTCCAGGCGCCGACCGCCGGCTCGGTCATGCTGGCCGGTATCCTCCTGAAACTCGGTGGCTACGGCTTCATCCGCTTCAACCTGCCGCTCTTCCCGGACGCGTCCGAGATGTTCGCGCCGCTGGTCATGGCCCTGTCGGTCATCGCCGTCGTCGTCACCTCGCTGATCGCCTTCCGCCAGACCGACATCAAGAAGCTGATCGCCTACAGTTCCGTCGCCCACATGGGCTTCGTGACCATGGGTATCTTTGCCGGCAACGCCGTCGGCGTGCAGGGCGCCGTCTTCCAGATGATCAGCCACGGCCTGATCTCGGGCGCGCTGTTCCTGTGCGTCGGCGTGGTCTATGACCGCTGGCATACGCGTGAGATCGCCTTCTACGGCGGCCTGACCAAGCTGATGCCGCACTTCGCCTTTGTGTTCCTGCTGTTCACCATGGCCAATGTCGGCCTTCCGGGCACGTCGGGCTTCATCGGTGAAATCACCACCATGACCGGCGCCTATGAATGGGGCACCTGGGTGGCCTTCGTGGCGGCTTCGGGCGTCATCTTCTCGGCCGTCTACGCCCTAGTGCTCTATAAGCGCGTCATGTTCGGCGTGGTCACCAATGATGAGCTCAAGAAGTATCCGGACCTGACAGCGCGCGAAATCGCCCTGTTCGTGCCGCTGATTGCCGGCACGATCGCGCTCGGCGTCTATCCGGCCTTTGTTTTCGACTTTACGACGACCAGCATCGACGCGCTCGTTGCCGGTTACCGCGCCGCTATCGGCGGATGAGGACCTAAGATGGATTTGAACCTGTCTCTCCAGCTTTCGATACCGGAACTGATCCTCGGGGTCAGCGCCGTCCTCATCCTCGTGTTCGGCGCCTTCCGCGGCGACAAGGGCATGACCTCGGTCAGCGCGCTGTGTGGCGTCGCCCTGATCGCGGCGGCATTCGCCGCGGCCTTCTCAGGTCTGGGCAAAGGCTATAACGGCTCGCTGGTTGTCGATGGCGTCGCCGTCTTCGCCAAGGTCGCCATCTATATCGCCGGCGTCTTCATCATCGTGCTGGGGCAGGGCTATTTCGACCGGCTGAACAGCCGCCGTTTCGAATTCCCAATCCTGATCCTGCTGGCGACGCTGGGCATGAGCGTCATGGTGTCGGCAGGCGACCTGATCGCCCTTTATGTTGGCCTGGAACTGCAATCCCTGGCGCTCTATGTCCTGGCGGCCTTCCGCCGCGACGACGCCAAATCGTCCGAAGCCGGCCTGAAGTATTTCGTGCTGGG
Source organism: uncultured Asticcacaulis sp. (assembly GCA_946482045.1). The sequence continues at coordinate 5,064 of CAMLPZ010000007.1, read as the reverse complement.
CGCCCTGTCGTCTGGCCTGCTGCTCTACGGCGCCTCGCTGATCTACGGCTTCTCGGGCTCGATGAACTTCGTCGAGATCGCCCGCTACACGGTGGCTAACCCCGGCGTAGGCCTGATCTTCGGCCTGGTCTTCCTGATCTCGGGCCTGGCCTTCAAGGTCTCAGCCGCGCCCTTCCATATGTGGACGCCTGACGTCTACGAAGGCGCACCGACCCCGGTCGTGGCCTTTGCCGCCGGCGCGCCCAAATTCGCCGCCATGGTCCTGTTGGCCCGCGTCCTACAGACCGGTTTCGAAGGCTCTGAGCATTCCTGGCAGCAAGTCATCCTGGCCCTGTCGGTCCTGTCCTTCCTGGTCGGCGGCCTTGGTGGCCTGATGCAGAAGGACTTCAAGCGCCTTCTGGCCTATTCGTCGATCGCCAATATGGGCTACGCCCTGCTGGCCATCGCGGCCGGCGCAACCGGCGTAGCCGCACTGCTGCTGTTCTTCGTCATGTACATGATCGACACCCTGGGCCTGTTCTCGGCTCAGATGGCGCTCAAGCGCAATGGCGAGCCCGTCAGCCGCATAGACCAGCTGGCCGGCCTGGCCAAACTCAACATGCCGCTGACCATTTCGATCACCGTGCTGGCCTTGTCGGTTCTTGGCATGCCGCCGCTGTCGGGCTTCTGGAGCAAGTACTTCGTATTTGGCGCCGCCATCCAGAGCGGGCTGTGGGGTTTTGCCGCCGCCGGTCTGGTCGCTTCGGTGATCGCCGCCTTCTACTACCTGCGCATCCTGAAGCTGATGTGGTTCGATGCCCCGCCTTCGGATCTCGACGCGGCCCCGGCCGAAGCCAAATGGATTTCCTACGCGTCGGCGGCCTTTGCCTTCCCGGGCGTGGCGGTTTTCCTGTGGCTGGCCTACGACGTAGCGCAACGCGCCGCCATCGGCTTCGGCAGCTGAGAAGAGTGACGGCGCGATAGATGGCAAAGTTCGAAATCTTCGACAGCCTGCCGTCAACCCAGAACCTGGCGCTGGCGCGTGTACGCCTGGGGCCAATGGAACCGGGCTGGATCCTGGCCAAGGAACAGACCAAAGGCATCGGCCGACACGGCAAGACCTGGGTCGGCACCAAGGGCAACTTCATGGCCTCGCGCTACGAGGTCATGGAGATCGACGTCCGTCACGTCCCGCAGCTCTCCTTCGTTACAGCCCTGGCCGTTTATGAGATGCTGCGGCCGATCGTGCCCGATACCGACAAGTCGATGCGCATCAAGTGGCCGAACGATATCCTGCATCGCGGCCGCAAGCTGTGCGGGATACTGGTTCAGACCGAGACCACGCCCGATCCGAACCGCTTGGGTGTCGTCATCGGCATTGGCCTGAACCTGGCCGCCGCCCCGATCTTCGAAGACTATCTGACGGTTTCCCTGCGAGAAATCAGCCCGCAAGCCAAGTCTTTGGATGCTGTGGCCCTGTTGCATAAGCTGAACGGCCATCTCGACGGCGTCATCAACCTGTGGCGGGAGAAGGATTTCGGCAAGCTGGCCGCCGCCTGGCTTGAGCGCGCCTATGGCAAGGACCGTATCCTGACAGTCGACAATGACGGAGTGAAGACGGTCGGCCGGATGAAGGGGCTGGACGACTACGGCGCGCTGGAAATCGTCGGTGAGGACGGCAGGGTCTATACTATCACCGGCGGCGACATTACCTACAGCGCCGCCACGCCGGCCTAAGCCGTAACTCTCTGGAAAACGCTTATGTTACTGGCCATTGAACAAGGCAACACCAATACGCTGTTCGCTCTGCACGACGGAGAGACCTGGGTGGCGCAGTGGCGCACGGCGACCGAAACAACGCGTACCGCCGACGAATACGCCGTGTGGCTTTATCAGTTGCTCAACATGCACGGCTTTGATTTCAAGGCGATCGACGACTGCATCATCTCGTCCGTCGTGCCGCAGTCGCTATTCAACCTGCGCACCCTGGTCAAGCGCTACTTTCACAAAACGCCCTATGTCATTGGCGAAAATACATATTTGGGCATCGACATACGCATAGAGAAGCCGTCCGAAGCCGGTGCCGACCGGCTGGTCAATGCCGTCGGTGGCCACATCAAATATGACGGTCCGTTGATCATCATCGATTCCGGCACGGCCACGACCTTTGACGTCGTCGCGAGCGATGGCGGCTGGGAAGGGGGCGTGATCGCGCCCGGCATCAACCTGTCCATGCAGGCCCTGCACCAGGCCGCCGCCAAGCTGCCGCGCGTCGCGATCGAAAAGCCCGCCCGCATTATCGGCAAGGACACGGTCACCGCCATGCAGTCCGGTATCTTTTGGGGCTATGTTGGCTTGATTGAATACCTGGTGAGCGCTATTGAGGCGGACTACGGCCAAAAGATGTGTGTCATCGCCACCGGTGGGGTGGCGTCTCTGTTCGAAGGGGCGACGGACAGGATCGATCATTTTGACCATGATCTGACCCTCAGGGGTCTCCTGGAAATCTATAAGCGTACGCTCTCGCAAAGATAAAAATGAAAAATAACAACGAACTGGTGTTCCTGCCGCTTGGCGGCTCGAACGAAATCGGCATGAATCTGAACCTGTACGGGTTCGGCCCGGCGCACGATCGCCAATGGATTATCGTCGATATAGGCGTCACCTTCGGCGACCTGACGACGCCGGGTATCGAGGTCATAGTGCCTGATCCTGAGTTCCTGCAAGGGGAGACCATTCTCGGCATTGTGCTGACCCACGCCCACGAAGACCATATCGGCGCCATCGGCTGGCTGTGGGATCGCGTTAAGGCGCCAATCTACGCAACGCCGTTCACCGCTTATCTGGTGCGCGAAAAGCTGCGCGAAGCCGGCGCGGACGACGCTGAAATCCACGAAGTGCCGCTGAATGCCAATCTGAAACTGGGTCCCTTCGACATCGACTATGTCACGTTGACCCACTCGATCGCCGAACCGAACGGCTTGGCGATCAAGTCACCGTTGGGCACCATATTCCATACCGGCGACTGGAAGATCGACGAAGAGCCGATCACCGGCGCGCCGACCGACATCGAAGCCATCACAGCCATGGGCGACGCCGGCGTGCTGGCCATGGTGTGCGATTCGACCAATGTCTTCGTCGAAGGCCGCGCCGGCTCCGAAGCCGGGGTGCGCGACGAACTGATCAAGCTGATCAAGACGCTGAAAAAACGCGTGGCCGTAGCATGCTTTGCCTCGAACGTGGCGCGCGTCGATTCGGTCATGCGCGCCGCCATGGCCTGCGGCCGCCAAGTCTGCCTGGTCGGGCGCTCGATGCATCGCATCACAGCCGCCGCCCGCCATGTCGGTCTGCTTGAGGGCATCCCTGAACCGATTAGCGAAGGCGAGGCGGCCAGCCTGAAGCCAAGTCAGGTTTTGTATCTGTGCACAGGCTCGCAGGGCGAACCGCGTGCGGCGCTGTCGCGTATCGCCGATGGCAACCATCCCCAGGTCAAGCTCAGCGAAGGCGATGCGTGTGTCTTCTCGTCACGTGTCATCCCAGGTAATGAAATCGCGATCCGCTCGCTGCAGAACCGCCTGTCGGAACTAGGCGTCGCGATCCACACCGAACGCGATCATCCCGGCATTCACGTCTCCGGCCACCCATGCCGCGACGAATTGAAGGACATGTATAGCTGGGTCCGCCCTAAGATCGCTGTGCCGACCCATGGCGAACGCCGCCATCTGCTGAAGCACGCCGCGCTTGCCGCTGAACTGGGCGTCAAGCACCAGGTGACACCGCGTAATGGTGACATGGTGCGTCTGGCGCCGGGGTTGCCGGAAATCATCGATGAAGTGCCGTCGGGTCGTCTGTTCGTCGATGGCGGCATTCTGGTGCCGGAAGCCTCCGAGGCGCTGCGCGAACGCCGCCATGCGTCGCACAACGGCATGATTTTCGTGGCGTTCGCGCTCGACGCCAAGAACCGGCTGGCCTCGATCGTCGATGTTCGGGGTTTGGGTTTGGCATTTGAAAACGAAGATACGATTTCCGATCAGCTCGAGAAGATGTGCCAACTGGTCGAAAAAGCGGTGAGGGGCATGCCGGCCGAGGCCCGTGACGATGACGAAGCGGTCGAAATCACCGTTGCCCGCGTCGTCAAGAAAGCCGCCCAAAACATCTGGGACCGCCGCCCGATCGTCGAGACCATCATCCTACGTCTCTAAATGCGTACCCTCTATCAGGCGAAATCACCCTTTCGCGCAAAGGGTGAAAGTCCTGCGCGTTTTAGACTCATAATCAATATTGATTAGGCCTATTTTGGGTTGCGCCATCAACTTCGACCTTTCGCTATACCCAAATAGCTATATCTTTGCATACAATGATGAAACAGATGCATCCACGATAAATTTCAATATTGATTGACCTTTGCACGCTTCTCCAAAAAAGAAGCGCCAGCACAGGCCGGCGCTCTAATTCATTGAAAGTGATGAATTTTTACGACTGAACCAACACGTAGGAGCCAGGCGCGTCCATCAAAGGCTTGAGCTTGCCCTTGGCCGGATCGCGGGCGGCGATCATCTTGCCGGACCGCTGATGCAGCCAGGCAGCCCAGTGCGGCCACCAAGAGCCCGGATGCTGCTCGGCACCGGTGAGCCACTGGTCGAACGTGTCAGGATGGCTGTCATTGAGCCAATGCATGTACTTCTGGGCGGCCGGCGGATTGACCACGCCGGCGATATGGCCGGAGCCCGCCAGCACGTAGGTGACCGGCCCGCCGAACAGCTTCGAGCCCTTATAGACCGACGCCGGCGGTGCGATATGGTCTTCGCGGCCGGCCTGTTCGTAGATGGGAATAGTGACCTTCTTCAAGTCGATATTTACGCCTGCGATCGTCAGCTTGCCTTCGGTCAGGGCGTTTTCGCCATAGAACTTGCGCAAGTAAAACATATGCAGCGCCTTTGGCATCCGCGTCTGGTCGGCATTCCAACATAATAGGTCGAACGGCGCCAAATCCTTGCCCATCAGGTAGTTGTTGACGAAGAAGGACCAGATCAGGTCGTTGGCGCGCAGCGAGTTGAAGGTGTCGGCCATGGCCGAACCCGGCAG
>CAMLPZ010000006.1 GCA_946482045.1 uncultured Asticcacaulis sp. | reverse complement strand
TCACGCTGACATTCACCATGCCGTTGTATTGATTGCCGTTGTAGAACCCCGCAGTGATAGTGCCCGACAGGTTATCCATGATCGGGTTATAGCCAAGCCCGGTTCTGGAAATACCGCTGCCGTTACTCCCCGCCGCCAGGGTTGGGACGGGCACCGTCAATGATCCGCCAATCAAATCGACGCCATTCTCGTCACGCGCAGAAACAGTCGGGGGCAAAATGCCCACGCCGTTCTGGGCCCGGACGTCATTTGGGATGACCATGCTCACGCAAACCGCGGCAGAGCTCAGCAGCAACGCGCGGGACAACATACCGGATCTAAGGTTGCGCATTAAATACCTCATAAATCTACCCCTGCAGAACGGTGATGGCCTGAATAAAGCGGAGCGAGCACGCTCCCCATCCATTTCTTAAGCTTCATTTCTAGTCATCCCCACATTTGGCCACATTTTCTCGTGAATTAATACTCAATTAATACACGATATTACACTTATATTCGGAATGATTCACTTGCATTTAAGCATCACAACACGTCACACAATGAAGAAATACACCAACTAAAAGTAACTCCAAAACGCCTCAGATTATATACATGCCCAGAAAGTCATTCCGGCTGACATTGCAGTTCGCGCCATCCGCCGCATAACGGACGATGACCGACCGTCCGGACAGGAGGGCCGATATGCCCAAGGACATAAGTGTACTGACGCCAGGATTGCTGGCGGCGATTCCAACGCCCGTATCGTTGGAGAAGTCGAGCCACACGACGCCGGAGGGCTCGGCCCACACCCGCTTCATCTTCAGTTCGTACTGGGTGACCGCGTGCGCAGGTGCGGCCGCAAGGGCAAAAAGCGCCAGAAGGCCAAGAGCTGTCTTTTTCATTTCCAAATCCAATCTACACAGGGCGATACATCAAGTGTCGGCTTACTGGCCGGGCGCCAGGAGGGTAATCCACTCGATCCTGGGCTCGGTGCCGCAGCCCGTGGTCACGCCGGGCGTGAAGACAACCTCGACATCGAGCGCTGTTGTAAGCGCTGTAAGGGTGACGGCCAGAACGCCGTCTTCCGCTCCTGTCGCTGAAATCCGAAGGTGCACCAGTTGACCATTGTCGTTTCGTTTCACGGTAACGACGCGACAATTGGGACTTACATGCCCCTGGGTTCTGACGATCTTGCCGCGAACCGTGTCGGCCGACGCCGACGCCGCCAGCATTGAGATTGCCGCAGCGGCGGCCAATATGGACGATAGTTTCATGACATTATCCCCCTTGATGCGCAGAACTTAGCGTCTTGCCATTGGCCGCGCTTACTCTTTGATCCGCATGGAGATGACCTTGGGCCGTCCCGAATAACAACCGTCGATAACCAACTCGACCTCAGCGCGGCGGCTTTGTGCCGTTAGGGCAATGGAGAGGAACTGCTGTTGGGCGGGATGCGTATAGGCGACGATATAGCCGTCAGGATCGATACATCCGTCAGGATTAATCACGGGCGTGCTGAGATTGAGCCGGAAAAACCCCTCATCAGCCTTGATATAGGTGATGCGCGCGAAAGCGACACTCGCGGGCGTTGCTGTCGCGCTGGACGCAAATACGGCTAAGGAAAAGAAGGCAAGCGTCGCCTTTAACAGTGATGATGGCCGCACGATTATCCCTTTCTGTAGGTTACTTTTTGAAATCAGTCTTCGACCATGATATACTCGGCAGTCTCAGTATCGCCCCAAATAGTGCATGTTCCCGTCCCCTGGACATAAACTCTTTTCTTCAAGGCGTACGCCGTCATCAGGACACTGGCATATGTCTGGCCGGCCAGACCCAAGTATACAATTTTTCGCATTGCGTTTTCCCGAGTATCCGACTTAATCTAGGCTGGCTCTTCAGCCATAAAGAAATGCGTGACCGCGCAAGTCGTCGTGTCGTAAAACACCCCAATCGGCTTTCTTGCGACCTTGGCCGTCATCACAAGCGACCAGAATCGGTTCTTCACTTCATTGCTCATAGATGCCGGCAACACTATTTGCCCTTGCGCACATTGAGAGGGCGTGAAGTAAGCGGCGACAATACCGCTGGTGTAGTCCTCAAGGCGCCAGGCTGTAGGGACCGCAACGAAACTCGCCTCCGCAGCTTCGGCGCCCGAGGCCAATAGTCCGGCGGACATCGCGCCCAGCATCAGGGATTTTACAACTTTAGACATGCGCCCTCCTTCGAGATCGATTGGATTAGTTGACGACCTGGTATTCCAGTATCAGGCAATACCCGCCCTGCCCGGTCGTGTACGTGATGTTCACGTTCTTATTCAGCGAATAGGCGGTGATAAGGCCCGAGACATAGGCCTGGTAGTTCGGGTGGTTGAAGTCGACGTAGAACAGCTTGCTCGGACAGTTCGGAGTCTCGATGTCCAGATAGACGCGGAACGGGAAATTCGTCGGGCCGGACAAGAAATAGCTGACAATGTGCCCCTTATAGGCCGCCGCATTGGCCGTGCCCGATGCGCCTAGACATGCCGCAACCGCACACAAAAACAGGACAATACGCCTCACAACCCCCTCCACTCGCTTCCCGCAATAGGAGAAGCGTTCATTAAATCGTTGATAATTTTACGTCTTAGGATTCGATCGGAATGACGATGAAGCCTGTGCCGGACGGCACGACAATCACCGTCGCGCCGGAACCGGTGCCGGCTGTGCGGCTGACCTGAATCCTGTTTCCGGCACTGTCATAGCTATACTCAACGACCCCGCCATCGGGGTACTGGACGCGCGTTACGCGGCCAAGAGAGTCGTAGGTATACAGTGTCTCGCCCGCCTGCGCGGAACCTGCGCCAAGCATAACCAGCAACGACGCTGCGGCCAAAAAACGCTTCATATTCCCTCCCCCAATCATTGCGTTACGCGCTCACCATATATATACAATCTCAACGCGCAACCGAAATCCGCAATGATCGGACAATTTTCTCGCGCCTTGGGGGATAAACATGAAAAGAAGAGTTCTGGGCCTGGTGGCCGTGCTCCTGTCGTCTGCCGCCCTGCCGGCCGGCGCCAATGACTGGTCGATACTCACCCGTGTCACGTCGGTGGAAGCCACCTATATGCCTGGCCATATATCCTTCAAGGTCGATACCGCCGCCGGCAACTGCCCAGCTGGCACCTTTCTGACCTGGGCCTCGCAAGGGTCGACGGAAGCTGCAAAAATTGCCAACGTGAACGCCGTATATGCCGGTCTGATTTCGGCCCTGCACTCCAACCGCCAGGTGACCCTATTCGGCGTCAACTCCGGCTGCGCCGTGCAATACATTCATTTCAACTAAACTCTGCCTCGTTCTTATCAGCCTACAGCAACAGACCTGATAGCACCCCTTACACCCGGAAGAATGGCATTAACGCGGGAGGTACCCCATGGCCGTCAGCCACGACATGTTTAAGGAACTCATATGAAAAAGTTTGATGTGATTGTCCGTGCCACCGCCTTGGCGGCTATTACCCTCGGCAGTCTTGCGCAATCCGCCGGAGCCGCTGCAACCTTCACACCAGCAGCTCGCATCCTGCGGCTCGTTAGCGGCTGGAATGACCCACATCTCAGGATTGTCACGGACAGTACATTTTACAATCCCGACGGCTGTCCGATGACAGACGGATATCTGGTTCCAGCGACCCTGGCTGCAAATCAACAGATTACCGCCATGGCGATCGCCGCGCATGCTCAGCAGCAGAAGGTTATCCTCACGGTCGATGGCTGCTATCTCGACCGGCCGCGTGTGGTTGGCATAGCGTACGGAAATATAAACTAATCTCCTCCCTATCGAAGGCTACGGTAATGATGAAATCCCGAAAGAAAGCTACTGCTCTGATCGCACGCACTGCCGCAATTATCGCACTATCCGCCGGCATTGTTGGCAGTGCCATTGCAACGCCCGCCTCGACGCCGGAAGGCAAGATAACCGCACTGAGTGGCGGCTGGACGGACCCAAACCTGCGGATCTTTGTCAACGTGCCGGTTCACAATCCGGAAGGATGTACCAATACCACCAGCTATGTCCTTGCGGCCAGCCTGCCTGCCAATCAGCAACTAACCGCTATGGCCCTGACCGCCTACAGCATGGACAGTAAGGTGTCGTTCACGATTGACGGCTGCGCCTATGGATCGCCGCGCGTGATTGCCATTACGATACAAAAATAACCGTCCGCGCAGCGCCACGTGGCGATTGGCCCGGCAACAGGGTCAAGCACCTCGCCTTGCCGTCATCAATGGCAGGTCAATGTAATGGTTGATGCGGCACGGCCGCCAGGTCGAATTATAGGGTCGAGCAAAGATCGCAAAAACTCACCCTGATCGGCGCGCTGCACGCGACGACCGGACGCTGTGCTATCGCGACACGTAGGCGGAGACGATCAGCGATACGCCTTCGGAATCACAGCCTGAGACGTAGACCACAACCGATTTTCCGGTCGCGAAAGCGGTCATCAGATTTGCCGAAATGGCGTTGTAATTTGCCGCCGATGTCGGCAGACGGACATAGGTCGTGTTGGCGCATCCCATTGGGCTGGTAATGCTCGGCGTTACCTGAATCTCCATTACGTTTTCGCGGGTGCCCATTGTCGCGATGACGAAACTGGACGACATCCCTGGTGCGGCTGTCGAAGCCGTTGGGATGAGCGCGCTGAACAGCAACGCAAAGGCGGCTATGCCGTATTTGACTGACATCGTTCGTATCCTTTTCAAAAAAGACAAATTGAATTCGCTAGAGGGCAATCTCAAATCCCCGCCGCCCCGCCGATATCGGTAAGCGCGGTCAATACCCCTGCCATTAGTCCGCCGATCAGCGCCCCCAGGGCCACGATTAGCGCAGGCCCCAGGACTTTCGATGCCTTGTCGATTTTGGCCAGCCCTTGCAATTCTTCCCGCGCGCCGGCCTTGACAAGCATCACGCCGACGGCGCTCGAAGCTTCGCCCACCTCACATAGCCGGATGATGGGCTCGGGGAAGCGCTCGACCTGACGCAGGGCCTCACTCAGGCGCCGGCCCTGGCGGACATAGGTCGCCAGGATATCCAGGCGCTTGCGGGCCTCTGCATTGCCCACGCCCCTCTGGCACAACCGCAGGGCGTCGGTCATGGTCGCGCCGCTGCCCAGCGCCTCCCCCAGCGTCTTGGCGAAACCACCAAAGATCAGTGCCGAGCTAATGCCCCCGAGCGGCCCGGCCAGAAGCCAGGACTGCCACCACGTCCTGACCGGACCATAACGCCAGCCAAACCAGCCGATCATCGAGGCGAGCAATACCACGCTGACAATCCAGGACCAGCCCTGCTGGAGGCCATCGCTCAGAAAAACGATAATGCGGAAATAGAGCGGCAGTTCGCGGCCGCTCTCCTGGAGCAGTGGTGCGATGGCAGGCACAACGACCATGAGAATGACGCACAGCGCGGCAATCGCAGCGACCAGGACAAAAGCCGGATAGCTCAATGCCTCGAACAATTGCTGACGGACCTTGCGATCGGTTGCCAGGACATTGGCGGCGGCCTCAAGGCCGGCAACCAGTTCGCCGCGCGCCTCGCCTGCCGCGATCAGGCCGCGCAGGTGCGCATGCGCGGGCGGAATCACCAAGGCAAAGCCGCTTTCAACGCTTGATCCGCCCAGGATCGACTGCGCGACCGTGCGCAGCGCTGGATTGTCGCTGTCCAGAACGGAAAGCGCCGTACGGATATCCGCTCCGGAACGCAACAGGACGGCCAGGCTGGAAAACGTTTCCTCCAGCCGGGCGTTCGTCATCCTCTTAGATCGGGACGAACCGAACCACCGTCCGCGGTTTCCACCGGTCCCGCCCCAGGTGGATTTGATCGCAACCGGGGAAAGGTTTTCCGACCGCAGCCTGGCAAAGGCTTCCGCTTCTGTCGCCGCCATGACAACGCCTTGACGGGCCTTGCCGTCACTGGCGACGGCCTTGTAGCGAAATGCCCTAGTCATCGGCTACGCCCAGGACTTCGTCGAGCGTGGTCTCGCCGCTGATGACCTGTTCCACACCGGCCTCGACCATGGTCGCAAGGCCCACATCCCGCGCATAGACCTTGAGCGCGTCCAGCCGCCCGCCGCCGGCGACGATCGATAGAAAATGATCATCCGCCCATAGCCCCTCGGCCAGGGCGATGCGTCCAATATATCCCTGCCCACGGCATTTGGCGCATCCGGACGCCACGGGCTCGCTTTCCGGCACAGTCCTGCCAAATCCCTTTGCCAGGGCTTTCAACGCATCGCTGGCCGGCCGGCGGCTCTTGCAGGCCGGGCAGAGACGTCGGATCAGGCGCTGTGCCACCACGCCCTTCAATGAGGCCGTCAGCTGAAACGGCGCAATGCCCATGTCGATCAGCCGGGGCGCTACCGCAAGCGCGGTGTTGGCGTGCACCGAAGCCAGCACCAGGTGCCCGGTCATGGCCGCCTGGACGGCGACGGCGGCCGTTTCGGCGTCGCGGATTTCGCCGACCAGTATGACGTCAGGATCGTGACGCAGAAACGACCTTAGGCACGACGCAAAGGTCAACCCGATGTTGGCCTGGACCTGCGTCTGGGACACGTGCTCGAAATGGCGCTCGACCGGATCCTCGACGCTCAGGATCTTCTTGCCCGAGCCCTTGAACGCATTGAGCAACGCATAAAGCGTCGTCGTTTTCCCCGAGCCGGTCGGTCCAGTGACCAGAAACAGGCCATGCGGCGTTTTCACCGCCCGTTCCACCAGCGCCCGGACGTGTGCGGGCAAGTTCAGAGAGGCAATATCTTGGGGCGCCGCCGTCCTGTCGAGCAATCGCAGTGTTGCGGCTTCGCCAAAAACCGTGGGTGACGTCGCCACGCGGACATCGATCGCGCGACCTGCGTTGATCAGGGAGGCGCGCCCGTCCTGGGGCAGCCTTCGCTCACCGACATTCAGGCTGGAGAGCACCTTGATCCGCGATACGCACGGTTCGGAGAGGTCCGCGGACGCTGTCATGTAGTCGACCAGCTTGCCATCGACGCGCAAACGCACCCTCAGGTCATTGCGCCGCGGTTCGAAATGAATGTCCGAAGCGCCACGATCCACGGCGGCGGCGAAAGCCTGGGCAACCAGTTCCACCGCCTGCCCTTCGACGCCGTGATCCTCGACAAAGGCGATGTCGCGTTCGACGCGGCGTTCGTCCAGGAAGGCGTCGGAGCGGATGTCGTCTTCGTCAAAGCTTTCGGCGACGTCGCGCCAGTCGCCCGGCCTAGCCACGCGGAAGACGATATTGCGGCCGCTGGCAAAGCTCAGACCCGCCTGCATTTCAGGGTCAAAAGGGTCAATCACGGCGCAGATCAGGTCTTCGCCGTCGAGCCATAATGGCATGGCCCGTACGCGCCGCAGGAATTCGGCCCCCAGGCCAACGGTCTCCGGATCGAGGGCGGGCGGCTGTGTTTCGGGATTCCAGATCGCAAGGCCCGTCACCGCGGCGTAGGCGAGCGCCAGGTCGTCGTCGGACAATTGTCCCAGTTGGTTCAGGACCCGCTCGATCGGCTGCCGGGTCCGGCCCGCGACCGCTTCGGCGCGATTGATCGCCTCCCGGCTGATTTTGCCGGTGTCCAGCAAATGCTCAATGACCACATCCCGGCCAGGAAGGTCCGCTTGGGTCGTCATGCTCCGCCCCCTGCAATCAGGCTAAACAAGACAGTGAAACCTGAAAGAGCGATCGCCGGACCAAAGGGCAGTTTGGTTTCCGGCTGCTCGCGCCGGATCACGAGGAAAGCCAGCGCCGCAATCGAAGCGGCAGAAACTGCCGCAGCTGTCCACTCCCCAAGGCCTAACGCCAGAGCGGCAACGAGCTTTACATCGCCGAGGCCCAGCATCGCTTTTGCATGGCGGCGCTCCAGCCAAGTCTTTACCATCAGTAAGACTGCTCCAGAAACCAGAGCAGCGATGATGCCTTCCAGCCACGCGCCTGTCAGCACGGCCAGCAGGCCCGACAGGATCGCGGCAATCAGGTTGCCGGTATCCGGCAGGCGCAGCGTGCGCACGTCAATCAGCGCCTGGACCAGCAGCACCACACCGAGCAGGGCCAAGACCATATTGACCGGAAAAGGCAGGAACAGCACGGCGCAGGCCGCGACACATGCGCCTAGCCCCTCCCCCGCCAGGTGAAAGGCGTCGATACCGTGCCCGCAGGTACCGCACCGGCCACGCGCCGCTATATAGCCCGCAAATGGCAGGGTTTCCGCCCAGCTCAGCACCCTGGCGCAACCGTCACACCGCGAGCGTCCCGACCACGGAGAGACACCCGTCTGCAGCCGCAACGCCGCCGTGGCGCCGAATGATCCGACGATCGCGCCCAAAACACCGGCGAACCCCGCCGCGGCTATGACCTGCAACTCAACCACTATCGCACGCTCGCGACCAGATCCTGATCGACGCCCTTGCCCCCCGGTTTTCCGTCCGCGCCGAGCGAGGTGACACTGGCCGCGCCGTCGGCGCCCAGCGCGTATGACAGCGGCCGCCCCCAAGGGTCGTTGAGCGCCTTGGCCGATTTCAGGTAGGGGCCGAGCCAGCCCTCGGCGCCCGGATCGGCGACAAGCGCCTGCAAGCCTTCAGCCTGCGTCGGGTAGCGCCCAATGTCGTCCTTGAAAAGGTCGAGCGAGGTCGCGGTTGATTCCAGTTGCAGGTTGGCCGTCTTGACGCGCGCCCGCGCCAGTTGTCCCAGCAGCGACGGCGTCAGCACCGCAGCGATCAACGAGATAATGACGATGACGACGAGCATTTCCGTTAGGGTATACCCCGCATCCGGCTCTACGATATTTTGATCAGGTCGGCGCATTCCGGCATATCCCCCAAACTTGTGCGATGAACAGACACTAGCGCAAACAGGTGATCGGGATCACCCAAAAAACGTACCCGCCGCTCCTCGACGCGGCCGCCCGAGACCGCACGGATACGCCACACCTGACCGTCCTTTGACCCTGAATTGTAAAGAATGCCAGCCTTGGTCGGCCGGTCACGTTCAGGATCGATCTGCCCCAGGTTGGAAAACAGGCTGGCGACGCAGTCGTCTCGCTTTCCAGATGCGATGCGGGCCAGGATGTCCTGGCGGCTTTGCCGGATGGACGCAGCCAGGCGCTTTTCACTGACCTCACCCGCTTTATCGAGAGGCCATTTTGCGTATTCGGCTTGTCCGGACAAGCGAACGGCGAAACGCTGCCCGCCAACGGCGATATCCTTTTGCGCGTGTGCCTCGAACGGGTCGTCGCTGCGGATTATGTCGGCCGCGAACTGCATGACTGCGCCGTTGATGGCTTCATCGCGCTGAAGCCGTTCAAGCCTGCCCGCTTCCACGCGCTTGCGGCTATCGGCCAGGCTAAGGGCGCCGGCGCACAAAATAGATACGGCCGCGCAAAGGACAACGGCCGTCAGTGTGGCGTAGCCCGCCTCCGGCCTACTGTACCGTAACACCCGGCCCCCTGCTCAGCCAGCTTCCCTCCCCGAGATTATCCCTGAGGTCGGCGCCAAGGCTGCTGAGAAGGCTGTCATAGGCGGCGCTGTCGCGAAGAATCTTCACCTGAATGAGGACGACCAGCTCGGTGCGGTCACGGTTCGTCTGCCGGCCTTTAAACAGCGCGCCGACAAGAGGAACATCCTTGATGAAGGGGACGCCGCCATCGCTGTCACTGTTCGAGGAATTGATCAGACCGCCCAGCGCCACGACGGTTCCTTCCGGAACAACAAGCTGGCTTTCCATGAGACGCTGCTTGATGGTCGGCGAATCGATGCCCGAGGTCTGGGTCCGCGCGACAGAACTGACCTCCTGGGTCACCAGCAGCGAAACCCGGTTGTCACCACTGATCCGCGGCGTCACTTCCAGTTTCACGCCGGTGTCACGGTAGTCAACCGTGTTCACCAGCGGCGCGTTGCCGGTCGAAGTCGACTGCGCGGTCTGGGTCACGATCGGCACCTGGTCGCCGACCTGCAACCGCGCCGTTGCGTTCTCGATCGTGGTAATCTTCGGCGCCGAAACGATCCGGACATTCGATTTCGCACTCAGGGCGCGGACGGCGGCAGTAATGTCGGTGCCAACGTAGTTGACGGTAAAACCCGGTGCTGCGCTTGGGAAGCCCGTAGAGGCCGAGCTGTAGGAACTAACCGTCAGGTCTCCCCCGTCCGCTATCTTCTTCCAATCGACACCGTAGTTAAAATCGTTGGTCAGGGTGACTTCGAGGATCGATGCTTCGATAAAGACCT
Source organism: uncultured Asticcacaulis sp. (assembly GCA_946482045.1). The sequence continues at coordinate 24,355 of CAMLPZ010000006.1, read as the reverse complement.
GTTGCGGTTCTCGATCGAGCTGGTTGATGACGTCCATCAGCTTTACGCGCGTCGCTTCAGGCGCATTGATGATAATTGTGTTGGTGTCCTTGTCGGCCACAATCCGCACCAATGCGTCCTGTGACGAGGACACGGCAACGGCCGCCCCCGTTTCGGCAGGCGCCGCATTCGTGGCATTTCCGGTTCCGGTCCCTGATGTTGCTGTCGTTGCCGACGATGCTTCGCCGACATTGCCCATAACCATGTTCAATGTCCGCGCCAGCGATTCCGCCGACGCGCCACGTGGCCGATAGATCCAGACACGGACCGACGGATCGTTCGACGGAACGTCGAGGCGCGACACCCAGCCCGAGGCTTCGTCCAGCGCTTGTGACGATTTCGAAAAGGCGAAGACCCCGTTCAACCGGGACATGGGCAGCACCGTCACGCTGGATGTGCCCGAGGCCTTCAGAACACGTTCAAGATCCTGCGCCACGGACGCGGCAGTGGCGTTCGCCAGCGGGAAGAACCGGATGCGGGCGTTGCTGAGGCTGCTCTGGTCGAATAGGGCGATGGTTGAAACGGCGTTTTCAAGCTCTTCGTTACGTCCGCCCAGCATGATGAGCCCCAGCTTGTCGGACGCAAAAAGCACCAGCTTAGACCGCGTGACCGTTTCCAGGATCTTGGCGATTTCCTCGGCCGATCCGTAGTTCAGCGGCACGGCGCGGATTTGATAACCGATGGTTGTTGCCGGCGATGCGCCGGTCTGAATCTGCCCGCCGACCTGTGCCTTGTCGCGCGGCCGCAGCACCAGGGTCTCGCCCTCACGGACCATCACCACGTCGTAATTGGCAAGCGCGGATTCCAGCGCCGCCAGCAACTGGGCCCTGGTCAGGCGCTGGTCGATGCGGAGATTGATCTTGCCCGAAACGCCGTCCTCAACCCGGTACGAAAGCCCCAGCGTCGTCCCAAGTATCTCCTCGGCGACTTGAGGAATATCCGCGTTCCGGAAGACAAACGTATAGGTCTGGGCGGACGAAGACTGCGCCGCGGCCGGCGCCGCCGGAGGCAGGGTTCCAGCCAGAAAGATCGCCGCGAATACGGCAGCAAGGGATTTGTACATGGTCACGAGCTCATTGCGCCGTTGGTTTTTGCTCGGGCGCGGGCGTTGCGTCGCTGAGGGACACTGTACGCGTACCGACCGGCGTTTCAAAGACCGCCCCGTTTGCACCGACATCGACCAACCTGACGTCGCCGCTTTCGGCGCCTGCCGTCATCCACGCCGCGGGCGCGCCGTCAATCGAGACAAGGGCTGCCTTACGCCTGGAAGAAACCGATACGCCGAACAGCTGAAATGTCTTTTCCTTGTAGGCTGCCGCCCCCGAGGTCATGACAAAGATCGGGGACTGCGCCATGCGTGCGGCGTCGATCTTGACGGCCCGGCCAGCTTCGATCGTTGCAGCCTTGCCCAACATGGGCTCGATGGCATCCATGCGTCGGTTCATGCCCGAGGTCGGGTCGACAAGCAGGGTGAACGCGGTCGCAAGCGTGACCAAGGCAGCACTGGCAAGCAGCGTGGTCTGCATCTGTTTCGATTGCGTGTCGGGAGCGGTTACCGGCAAAACACACGCCCCTCGACTTCGAGTTCCACGTCGCTCACCTTGTTGCGAAGCGCGACCGTATCGACAAAAAGCCGTGGGCGGCTACGGTTCAGCACGTCCAGCGCCGCCACGGCGCTTTCGTACGAACCCGCCCCTTTCAGGCTGAGTTGCCAGGTCTGAAGGCCCGCTGATGTCGTGTTCGTATCGACAAGACGAAAAGCGCCGACCTGCAGACCGGCATTAGTCAATGCCAGGCTCATGCGTGACTCAACCGCATCGGGCGCTTCCCCCGAACAGACGCTGCCGGCCGGAAACGCCTTCAGGTCACCCGCGCCACGGGTCGTCTTCTGTATACGTTCCGCCTTGGCCTCCAGTTCGGCAAGTCTCGCCTTGGCGTCGGGTGGGGTCGATATCACCCAGAGCCCGAAAAGCGGCAGGATCAGGAGCGCGGGCAGGGCGAACGCCAGCCAATGTGGACGAGCGGATGGAGCGGTTTTCTTTGCATTCAGGCGGTCAAGCATCATGGCCTCGCTCCTCCGCTCTTGGCGGCCCACAGCCAGACGCCACGGCGTACCGGCTTGACCGATTTTTGCAAGTCGCCATCCATGCCACGCACCGGAGGGGTATCGCCTCGGGCTTCGACGGCCCAGTAGCCCTTGCGCCAGAAAAAGGCATCGATACGGGCATCATCGGTCATGGACATGCTGACACGGTTGAGGTCCTGGATGACGCTGTCGATCGTCTGGCCTCGGAGATCCAATGACGCCAGTGCCCGGGCATCAGCCTTTGCGTTGGCTACGCCCTGGGATTGCCGCGCAAGCCGCTGGACGCGCACTTCCGCCTGGGCCAGCCGGTCTTCCAGAGCCGCACGGCGCTGCAGCGCCAGCATGGTCAGGCCGACAAACGCCAGCACGATGACCGCCGCGCAGCCTAGCTGGATGGCGCGCTCCTTGATCAGGGCTTCGCGCCTTGCCCGTGACGGCAAGTCTATGCGAAGCCGGCGCCCCTGGACCTCGATGTATAAGCCGTCCCCGGTCGCATCGCCGGCGCGCAGATAGACAGCCACGTATTCGCCGGGTTCGTTAAAGGCCCACGGCTTAAGCCGGCGTACCAGGATTGTAATATCACCGCCGGAAACGGGAGAGGTATGCTGCGCTTCCAGTCTTGCCGCCCGTGCCTGGTCCCATGGCCAGGCAGGCGGCGTGGTCACGACGCGTGTAAACGGCTTGAAAGTCGGCCGGTCGCTGATGACTGACGCATTCATGGTGTACTCTCGCGCCCCTCCCCGCGGCACGTCCGTGAGATCATGTCGAACTGACAATCCTCAGGCTGTTCCGTCTCAAGACGAACCAGACCCAAGGTTGTGCCTGATAGGTCCTGCAAGATCAAGGCCTCAAGGCGCGGTTCCTGCCCTTCCACGATCACTTTCGGGGGCCAGGACGTCAAAACCTTCCCCTCGCTGACATAGGCGAGACGCTGCGACGGTGAAGAGAGACGAAACCGGCACCGAGCCACTCCACAATCATAGATTATATCGCGCGGACTTCCGGTCAGATCTTCGGCGAAAAACGGCTGATGGGGCGACAGACTGGTGCTAAGCCGGGAAAGCGTGTCTTCCACCGCCGTGGCGCTCTGCTGCGCTGTTACTACCTGCCGATTATGACGCGTGATCAGGCTGGTCGCCGCCAAAATGCCAGCCAGGGCCAGGCTGACAACCGTCAGGGCCACGACGGCTTCCACAAGCGTAAAGCCCTCATCCTGCCGGCCGGTCACAACGGCGTCTCCTTGTCGCACCAGCGCGTCCCTTCAAGACGCCAGCGGCGTCCCTTCTGGCTGGCTTCTGCGCGCAGGACGCACAGCCGCATGCTGTCCGTCTTCTGTTCGGCCACCGTCACTGCGTATGTCATCCCCCCCGCCTTTCCGGAATACACTCCCGGCGTCCGCGGCGTTGTCTCCATCAGCGTCTGCAGGAGAAGCCGCGCTTGCCGGTCGGCCTGAGCCGCGGTGGCGGCGCGCCGGGAAATCTGAAGGCTGGTCAAGCAGATGGCCGCCATCAGGCTGACGATGGCCACGGCAACGAGCGCATCGACCATGACCGTGCCCGCGTCGCCATCCTGCCTGTCTTTAATTGCTCGCTTCCGCACGCACGCCCCACAAGCCGTTCTATGCGGGCTTCCTAGGGGAGATTTAACAGACAGCGCAGCCACCCGCAATCGGACGTCACCTATCCGTCAATGATGAAATAGTTGACCGTTTCTGAGTCACCCCAATCGGGGCAGGCACCGGTCCCGTAGATTCGGATCGGCTTTCCCATGCCCTTTGCCGACAGCAGAGCCGCCAACTTGGCCTGACCGGCAGCCGTTGTGCCATTGAATGCCCAACGCAATGGAAGGCCTGCGGCCTGGCAAGACGGCATCGCTGTACGCGTGCCGGAGGAATTGAATAGGATAATACCGCTCTGCAAGACGGTGATTTCAGAAATATATCCTACTGAAGCGTTCGATGCCTGCACGGGGCTCGCCAGCGACGACAGCAGCAGCCCTGAAATGCAAAGTGCGATTAGCTTTTTCATATTATCTCCTTGATATTGGCAAGGCGCTCGGCCTGCGGATATCGCACCAGATCCACAGGAACAAAGGCCCTCTCGGGCTTTGATCGCCGGCCAAACGTGTGATTGTCCCCAGGAGGATATGAGCTAAAGGCCCACAAACGCCCCCGTCCCGAATCCTATCAGATGCACTGGTGCGCCGCAATCGGACAGTGTATGCCATTGGGGTAGCAACCACAGACGTTCGCATGCCGGGGCCGAAATCATATCTGACGCGTCACAGTAAGACCCTGGCGGTTGTCGGGTCCCTGGCCCTGCACGTCGCCGTGGTGGTGATGCTGATCCTGCCGTCCTCCGGCGCGCTGTCGGAACTCGACACCGGCATGGCGGGCGACGAGACTGTCGAAGGCATAGACGTGTCGCTGTTCAACGCCGCCACCGAAGCGGCTGCGCCCGTCGACATGGCCGGCCAGTTCACGCCGATGCTCGACACCACGGCCGACGACGGCTGGACGCCATCGGATACGCCGAGGCCGTCTCAATCGCTGGCGGATATATTCGGTGAAGCCAGCGCGGCGCAACAGCCGCAGGCGCAGACGGCCAGTCCCAGCGACACCGAAGCGCTGGTCAGCGTCGACGGCCGCAAGAGCAAGACGATGAACGACCTGTGGAAGGCGATCGAGCCGTGCTGGCGCCGCGTCGCCGACAAGAATACGGTCAGCGTGACGCTCAGCGTCAGCTTTTCGCCGCTGGGCAATCTGGCCAAGCCGCCGCAGATCGTGCGCGAAAACGGCGCCAGCCTGAACGACAAGCGCCTGCGCTCCGAAAGCCTGGCCATCACCGCCTTGGCGCAATGCGGCCCTTACCTGATGGCCTTTGGGCAAAGCGATGTCAGCGTGCGTTTTCCGGGCTCCGGCTCCAAAAGCTGATTTGCGCCAAGGCTAGAAGATCACCTGACCATGCGACAGGACGTTTCGCGCACCGCTGCATGACGTGACATAGACGTTCGCCTGCTTTCCACCGGCAGCAGCCGTATACATCAGCGAAACGAACTCCTGGAAATTGCCGTTGGTTTTGGGGATATTATAAAGGTTCTCGCCGCACGGCCCGTTGACGCTCAACTCAAGCACCACATGGCTGGGGTCGGCATATATCGATTTGATGACGCCCTGGCGCCACGCTGGCACCGTTTGGGCGTAGGCATATGATGATACCGCAACAAGACCGGCAAGACCGATAAACAATGCATTTTTCAAGCGCATAATTCCCCTCTCAATGATAAATGCCCCAGGACGTAGTATGCAATGCCAGGAGCAACAATTCGAGCTAAGCGTGCATATCCCGCCGTTAACATGATCCGTACAAAGGGGAATCGATCCTGTCCGAGTATTTCGTACGGTGACACGAGTTCATGTCACGGTAATTCGAATTTACTTAGCCGGCATAGACTTCGACTACGAAACTGCCTCCTGGATACCCATGGCCAGAGCAGGCTCTGCGGCTTTCGCAGGGTGCTTAGATTACTTACGCCATGTCACTGCAATTTCTTTATTGTAATTTTTACCCCCCAAGTCGTATGAGTGTCGTTTTACCAAAAGTCCAATCGGCATAGATCTCAGGAATAACCATTCCCTCAAATAGTGCAGCTAAATGACCTCAATCTCAAGAAGATCACCACAAACCAGGCATGTCAAATATCCGAAATACTGGGTTACTTTTGCACTTTACATTTTGCAACGTTATCCAACAACAATGATATTTCCTCGTTTTTATATGTGCCAATGCCAAGCTCAAAACACGCACTTAAATTGTATAGCGCGTCCTCATCACCAAGTAGAGCAGCAGCCAAGAAGTATCCGAATGCTAATTTGTTATTTTTGACGGGCCCTTCTCTGCAGAAGACGGCGTATTCGTACAACGCCTCAGCATGCATTCCTTTGATAGCGCGAACAAATCGCTCGCGAATAGCGTCCGCGTCATAATCATACCCATAAACGCCATTAGAGTGCCAGGTTGCAATAATATAGTTTGCATATGTGTCACCACCATCTGCGGCTTTCTGAATGAACGACCTAACCTCCACAGCGGCAGGATGCTGCGGATCCTTTTCGTGATCCAGCAATATTTTCGCCATCTCCCGAAATTTTTCCGGAATACTTTGATTTAAACTGTCAGACATAGGTCTATGTACCGCTTTTCAATTTCTTGATTTTCTGGATCTTGTTCATGCATGTACTGGAGTGAGCGACATTCTGTTTCTAATCTGTAGTAATCCCAGGGAAGAAGATCCCACGTGACCACTTTACCTTTACCGCCTTTAGGTGGCCAAGATCCTCTTGTCCCTTTTACCTTTTTTCGGGGGTGTCTTCTCGCCTTGTCACCTTTTTCTCCCCTACGGTCAGCCTTTTTACGCGCAATTCCCTTCTGATGCTTGCCTTTTGTTGACGGTCGAACGTTGGACTTGTTTTCCTTAGCATTAGTGCCCTCAATGGTGCTTGAGGCCATAACCAATTGCGGTTGTTGATACACAAAATTGGACGAGCTTTGCATATTGCGTGCCCAATCTTGCGCCGCATCGCCATCCATGCAGTAAGAGGCATCGCAAGAGCCCCCCCGACGGCCTGTGATGGGGAATTCCCCCTCTAAGCCGCTCGGATCCGTCTTATTGACGGGATCATTTCCAACATAGGCGTACATGTTCATGCCATCGTCATAGCCGATGGGGTCCGGCTGCATGAAGCGGCCGAGGACGGGGTTGAACATCCGCGCCTTGTAGTAATACATGCCGATTTCCGGCAGGTACATTTGCCCGGTATAGGCGTAGCGGCTGTTCAGGCTGCCGCGCTTTGTTGAACGCACGCCATAGTCATCATAAGCATAAATTGTGTCAGTAATGCCGTCGGCATTGGTGATGTGGGTGACGCTGCCCAGATGATCGGCGTGGAGGTAGTACTTCGTGGCCGTACCCGCCCCTTCGTACCACACCAGGGGTTCGTCATCCCTCGGGCCGTGAACGTACCGGCGCAGCACTGAAGTGCCCGCATCGTCATATTCGGCGATGACATCTACCCCGTCATACAGGAACCGCGTCGTCGTCGTCCCTGTGCGTTGGATCCGGGCCAGGCGGTTCTCCGCATCATAGGCCAGCGATACAGACACGCCCGACAGGGTCGCGGACGTCATGAGATTATTGGCGTTGTAGCCATAGGTCCCGCCACCGTCAGACGTCATGTTGCCGCGTATGTCATGACCCATTGGGCTCTGGCCGACCAAGGCAACCTGGTTCAAATCGTTGATGGTATAGCCGGTCGTGCTCGTCGCCGGCGAACGTGCGTCGAATGTCGCAGCACTGTTCTGCCGTTTCTTGACCTGATCCGCCACTGTGTAGGTAAAGGTCAGGCTGTTCGCCGGCGTTGTGATCCCCAGCAACCGTGACGACGTGTCGTAGCTATAGGTCGTCGTCTGGCCATTCGCGCGATATAGATGCGAGCGACGATCGTAAGTGTCGTAGGCGAAGCGGACCAGAGGCGTCGTGGCCGTGGCGCAGGAGGCAGACGCCGTGTTCTCGCAGATGCGCAGCAACTCGCTTCCTTCACTGTAGACATAGGATGTGTACAGACCGCTGCCGGGCCAGGTCATTTTAGTACGCCGGCCGAAATCGTCATACTCATAGCTGACCGTGCCCAATGGCTGTTGATCACTCAGCAACCAGCCCCGCGCATTGTAGGTGTGGGTCGAGGCTGCAGCCGCACCGCCCGTGGTGTTGTTGGCCTGGTAGATGATCTGATCGAAGTTGTCGTAGACGAAGCTCTCGACCACGTCTCCGGTCTTGCCGCTCACTCGCCCTAGCGCGTCATAAGCAAAAGTGATTGTCTCATTGCTGCGGAGCGTGACCGATGTAACTCGTCCCCCCGTATAGCTCTGCTGCTCGCAAGGTGTGGCTGAGTTGGCTGTGTCAAAGGGATAGCAGGTCTTGGTCAGCCGGTTGAAAGAGTCGTAGGTATAGGTCGTCTGGTTGCCTTCACCGTCCGTGACGTAGTTCAAGGTGCCATTGGTGTTGTAGGTGTTCGTATACTCCGTGCGCACCGCAAGCGTGTCATAGGCGGTCATCACGGACTTCAATTGTCCATCGCTCTCGTAGGTGTATTTGGTGATGCGGTCGTGGCCATCAGGTCCGGCAGAAGCCACCTTGGCGCAGGCATCCGGGCTGAGATTGGGCGCCGCCATGGACGAGAATGTGTCGGGATTTAAGCGTTGCGCTTCGCATTCCAGCCTCAGCATAGAGTTGTAGCTGCGCTCGGTGACGTTGGAAGGTATCGCAGAGGTGCCGACGAAGGACTTGGCGCGTACGGGAAGACCAGTTGTCGTATTGAACTCGTTTGTGTCGCGCTCCTGCACCGTCATGGCATCGAGATCGCTTGAACTCACACCGGCTACGGTGCCGCGGATTTCCTCTTTGACCTGGCCGTCCTCATTGTGGAGGGTCTTCGTGCCGGAGCGCGGCCGTGTCCCCGCCCCGTCTGGATCGATCCCAATGACGCCGTTCTCGCGGCCTTGGACGTCATAAAAATGGTAAACACGATCCACTGTTCCGGACTGCGGGCCGTCCTCCCAGATCAGGCGGCCGTTATTGTCGTAGCCATATTCGGTCGTCTCTGCCAGCGAGCCATCGCCCCGTTGCACTGTTTGCGACGCGGGCAGCGCATTGAAGTAGATCGGATCGGCGACGACGCCATTGCTGATAGGACCGTAATATATGATGGTTTTGAGCTCATCCGTCGTATTGCCACATGTCGCGCCTTTCATGCACGATGAGGTTTCCACCAGGCGCCAGACCGGGCTCGAACTGACCATCGCTCCAGAACTGTTTTTGATCTTGGGCGTCACCTGCGCATAGGTGTAGCGTACAACAGGGGCCACGTTGTTAGCCGGTTGACCGGGCAGAGCATTATTGGCGACAGGGCGCGTTTCCGTCAGCGTGCCGCCATGAACCGGATCGTAGGTGTAGGTCGTAGTCACGCCGTCCGGATCGGTGACCGTTAACGGCTTGTCGCAGTAAACCACGGTCGAGCAAATATTGGGATTAGCGGTATAGGCCGGCGTTTCCGTTACATAGACCATGCTTGTGGTCAGAGGTGTTCCGCCATTTTTCGGGACAACCTGGACCTGGGTGACATTATTACGGAAATTATACGCGTATTGGGTATATCCACCGGTCAGAACCCCGTTGGCATAAGTCGCGTCCGGATTTATTACCCTGTAAATGGTGCGTTCCGTCGGATTAAAATACACATATGTTGTAACCCGACCTTTTTCGTCCTGGACTGATGTTGGAAAGCCAAGATGCGAGAAGGTGTATACCTTGGTAGCGTTCGCTGGATTTGTAACGGTAACCTGCTGGACCAAAGTCGTCGCGTTGGCGTGGTAAAGATAAGCATAGGTCCAGGTCTTTCCCCCGGACACAACCGACGAAACACGTTGCTTGCCGCCAGACGTCGTGAAGTTAATCGTCTTGGAAACACCCGAGGGCGTGGTGACGGTCTGGGTTGTGGTGCTGCTGTTGTTGTAGGAGATGACGATTTCGCCGTTGCGGCTCAGTGTCGTCGTTCCGCCAGAAGCGATCTCCTGCGCATATGGCGTAATAGCTGGCAGGCCCGCGCAGGTGGTCGCGGCCGGGTCGCAGTAGTTATTTGACAGATTAACACCAGTGACCTTGGTAACCTTGTAGGCGCCATCCACCTCGTATTTCAGCATCCAGCCCAAGCTGCTTTTAACATTCTTGATGGCCTTAACGCCGCTTGCCAGATGGTAGTCGAGGGTAATGATCTCTCCGTCCGGCTTGGTGACTTTGCTCATCACCCCCATTGACGTCGCATTGGGGTTTGTAACTGCCGTTGCCCCCCCCATGTATTCAATTAACGTCCCATCAGGTAAGGTTAGAGTACATGGCATCGATGGCGGGGAAGCTTGATAGCTGCTGCACAGCAATACCCCTTGCGGCTTACCCATACTTTTGATTGGTCCGGCTGCGGGAAAGGTCGCCCCTCCTGTGCTATGCCATTTACCAACCTCAAAACGGTAAACTTGACCAGCGTAGCTGGCGTCGACGACGAAAATACCCGAGGCCGAACCTGAGTAGCCGTAGTTCGTCATGGAGGTTACGACGGTCGAATGCTCGAGGGAGCCCGAATAGTTGTCGTACTTGGCCTTGGCGGCACGGGCTAACCCACTCTGTCCGGACCCGATCGCCAGACCCATTCCTGGCATTTCGAAGGAGCCGTCAACAAGATTGACACCGTTTTCATCGACCGTCTGCGCCACCGGTGGCTGAACGATCGATTGCGCGTGTGCGCCGGAAACAGTGAGCCCAAGCACAACGACAGCCAAACGCGCAAGCGCCCGAAGGCACTTGATTCTCAACTCGGACATTCGACTATCCCCCTCACAACGCGTCTGCGGACGCGTTCAGCAAAAATGCAATCAGGCTCACACCTGCCATACCCATGGTTGATTTGCCAAGCCCAAAGTTCAACTCAATCACAAAAATTCACTTCGCCGCCTTCAGCTCCGCGACCAGGGCCTTCAGCGCATCGATCTGCTGTTGCTGCTTGATCGCTTCGACCAGGACGGGAATGAGCGCTGACTCTTTCACGCCCGAGGGTGTAACCACGGCTTCAGGGACGATTCTCCAAGTCCTAGGCGATAAAGCCGATCTCCGGCTGATCAACCGGGCGCACCAAGCCTTTGCCGACCGAGCGATCCCGACATGCCGTAAACCGGATCAGGCCGTAACAGGCACGCGCTTCCGGTCGTTCTAGAATTAGACGCGCTGGCAACCTGCCTTAGCCAGCAGATAAGGCAGCGCTGTCATGGTCACCGCCCGGGCTGCCCTCCCCTCTGTAGATTCTTGGTGGCGACGTCTCTAATGGCTGCGCTCATTCCGTAACGATAAAATCAAGGGACTCGGTGTCCCCCCAATCGGCACAGTTGCCGGTTCCATAAACCAGTACATTTTTTCCGGCTCCGAAAGCCGTCAACAGCAGGGCCAGACGGGCCTGACCCTGCGCAGTGGCCCCATTGAAAGCCCACCGGTTCGCTTCGGGCTGTCCGCAGGTGGGCACAGCCGATCTCGTTCCCGTGTGCTTAAAAAGGACAATGCCGTTCTGCAAGACGATGACATTGTAGATTTTTCCGGAGCTCGCACTCGACGCCACGCTCGCGGCCGGCATGCCTAAGCCCAACAGCGCCGCCAATACACAGCCTTGCAAAACTTTCTGAAACCGCCTGCTCATTGTCCCTCTCCTCCAAATTCAGCTGGGAAAGCACCCCAACCTCGAAAATACTCACTTCGGGCGGGGCAATCTTTCACCGCAAAGCCGTTATAGTGATTGGTCCGTCGCGCCCTTCGGTGGCGTAGAAATACTTCGTCGCCTCAGTGTCGCCGCGAACGGGGCAACTGCCGTAGCCAGCGATCCCGGTCTTCTTCCCTGCGCGATCAACTGTCAGCAACGAAGCCTGTTTCGTCCTGCCTCTGGGCACTCACTCCGTTAAAAGCCCACCGTGCAAATCTTGGCCACACGTCGGCAAGGTCACTCTGCTACTTGAATGCGTGTAAGGGGCCACGCCACTGTCCAGGATAAGCACTCTGATCACGTCCCGACACCCGCATCTAACGCGCCCCCGGGAACGCATCGCCGCTAGAGATTGCCGACGTGCAGCGAGATTGATTTGAAGGCTTTCGTTCTTAGGGCACGACGCCCGACTTACGATTGCGACGCCTTATCTATGCACGGCCACATAGCCGATCAGCTCGGCGTTACTGCCGCTCCGGCACACGCTTTTGCCTGCGATGTCTACCGGCAGGTTGGCAGAAAAGGCGACATAGATGCCCGCCAAAATCGCCTGGCCCGCCGCTGTGTTTGCATCGAGCTCATACACAATACCCGGCGCCGTGGCACATGCCGGCATACCCGTTCGCACGGTATCTACATAAATAATGACGATTCCGGTGTCGTGCGGAATGACGTGGGTGATTCGCACGTTCGATGAGCCGCTCGCATAGGCGGTCGTTGCAAAAAGCGACAACGAGACAAGGGCCCAAATGGCCAGCATCCAACGCTTCATAATCCCCCCTTCATCAGCCGTGCGCCAATCCTAACAGCTGCAACCAGAAGCAGCAAGCGAAACATTCTGGGCTACACTTTCGCCAACAGGAACGGCTTCTGGACTGTAAAGTCGGCGATGGACTCAACGTTCCCGTTGCAGGTTCCAGTACCGGTGATGTCGATCAATAACCTGAAGCATTGGCAAGTAAAATGCCGCCGAAGTCGCATGCTCGCCCGCCGTGGTAGTATCGAATCTGAAATGTGCATTGAAGGGTCCCGCAAAGGAACGCATGTTCATCCGTAAAAAACATACCCCAATAATGCTATTTACTCTGTCAGGCGGGGCAGTTCGTTGAAAAATGCGTAGCATCCCAAAAGCGTAACTGAGGCCAGTCCCCGAGCAGTTCGGCACGACCGGGTGTCAACGTTAGCCGGAGGCTGGGTGAATACCCTCTATGGGTGCTTTGCATCCAATGATTGTGTTACCTTACGCATAACCATAAGCATTAGGTCGTGAAGTTTGACAGCCGGGGATAGTTTGCGCAGTGCAGCCTAGCCAAGATGACAAGAATTCACAGGACGGAGAAAAGGGCGTGCAACAGCTTGTTGCAAAATTATTGGGGTCACGTCATCCGCCTGATCAAGGGTGTGAAATCGGAAGAACAGAGGTTCTTCTACGCTCGCGATGCCATATCGCACGGATGGTCAAGGAACGTTTTAGTGCACTGGATTGAAAGCGACTTGTTCGCCTGCCAAGGCAAGGCGATCACCAATTTCGACCGCCCGCTCCCCTCGCCTCAGTCCGATCTCGCCGGCGACCTTTTAAATGCCCGCAGCACGCAGGATGAGCGATGCGCGCATATATTTGCATTATTATCGGATTATTTTGAAGACTCGAACATTTCCAAGGTGTTTTGGGCTTTACATGACCCATTGTTGGGCATGCAACTCTTGATTTTAAAGACCTCATGACTCAAACATAAGGCTTTATTCCGTTACCGGACGGATCCTAAGCGCTGGTTTCCCGGCGCGGGCATTTTATCGTTAGCGAGAAAGGTCAGGGCCGATGGTGGGTAAACCGCTGGTGTTCGAGGATGTCTACAAGGCGATCAAGCATGCCATTATGAACGGCATGTTCCAGCCTGGCCATCGGATCGACAGTGGTCGTCTGCAGTCGCTTGTCCGCATGAGCAATACGCCCGTCCGCGAGGCGCTACGGCGGCTATCGGCCGAGGGCCTGGTCGAAGCGCATGCCCGCGAAGGCTTCTACATCCCTTACCTGACAGAGCGCGGACTGGCAGGGCTTTACGACTGGCTCTTGAACGTTACCCTGTTTGCGGCGCAGATCGGAGCGCCCACGCGTTCCGAAACGCATAACGAAATCGACTTCGATGGCCTCCGCTCGATGCCCATCGTCGAGGCGACCGCCACTTTCTTCCTCGCCGTGGCAGTTGCCTCGGGCAATGACGAGGCCGAAGCAGCCATTCAGCGCCTCAATGACCGGCTGTTTCTTATCAGGACCCTCGAAGATGCATTGTTTCCGGATCGGATCGAAGAACTCGACAGTCTTATACAGAGCTGGAGACATGCGCCGCTTGCGGTGTTTAAAGACACATTAGCCACCTACATCCGCCGCAGGCAGGCTGTTGTTTCCAAAGCCGTGACGCTGGTCGCGCGGCATGTCCCGGGTATCCGAGGATGAACACCTACCGTGTGTCACCTCGGTGGCGGCTGAATATTCGGATTATATGGCGACTATAAAATTCTTATCGGGCTGTACGGGGCGTACGCTGTCGCGGCCATGATACCCATGGCGTATTCTCAGGAGACCGACATGGATACGAAATCCCCGGAGCCCGTCGACGCCCGGACCGACAATGATGCGATCGTCAGCCTCGGCGTCGCCAGCCGTGAAACCAAGGGCGGCGGTGCCTACCCGCAGCCCGATACCAACCAGCCTTCGAGACAAGCGTTCGGGATCCAGACCGACTGACTCGCCGAGGCGTAAACTGCATCGTGCACCCATCAACATCCATCAGGCCCGTTCGCGGTACGACCGCGGACGGGCATTTTCTGTTGGAACCGACGCTGTATGCCTCACGCAAAACGGCTGTCAGGCCCGAAGCGGTATCTCGTTGAATGCGATGCCAGGATCCCTCGGACTTCCGGCCAACAATCGGATTATGCCCGGACAATAAAATTCACATATCCGACCGTCCGCCTAAGCTGCCCTGGCCATGAAGGACATGGCCTTTCGCAGGAGACTGACATGGATACCGGACATATGGAAACGGACGGAGCCCACGCCATCATCACGTTGGGGACCGTCAGCGTCGAGACCAAGGGCGGCGGCGTTCTTCCGCAGCCCGACAGCAACCAGCCGGCACGCCAGGGTATCGGCATTCAGCAGGACTGACACTTCAGGGCGCGGGCAAGCCCCCGCGCCCCACACCCAGGATAATTCCCTATGCCACTTGGCCTCAGACCTGGCCTTTCCTTCGGGATCGCCGACGGGCGGGCCGTATTTCTCGACTCGCACATCGACCGGTACCTGTGCCTGCCTGCACTGCTCAATGCCCGCTTCCTGTCATTGCTTGAAGACCCAAATGCGCCCCCACCCACGGACGAGGCGCTATGCTCCCTCCTCAGGCTCGACGCGCCAGTTCCGATCGCGCCGGCAGAGATAACGGCAGCCACGACAGATCTCGTGCCTTCCGATCTTCCTGTATCACCTGGTCTTGCCATCTCCATGTGCGTAGCCCAGGCCGTCGGCCGTTTCCGGTCAAGGCGACCCTTGCGGGACAGACTAGCCGGGGTGGCTCGGCGGCAGTGCCTTATCCGCGAAAATCTCCCTGAAGGCGAGGCGCTTGAGCGTGTGTCTCATCTCGTCGCGGCCTTCGCCAGCACGCGCTTCTGGTTTGACGCACAGGATCGGTGCCTCGATCAGTCGATCGTCCTCAGTCACATGCTTGCCGCCCATGGCTTGCGTTCGTCGCTTGTCTTCGGTGTGCGGCCACGTCCCTTCAGCGCCCATTGCTGGCTCCAGCGCGGTCCGGTCATACTCAATGACCGGCTAGACATGATCAAGGCCTATATCCCGGTACACGTCGTCGCATGACCTCTCGCTTTATCATTCGTGTTACACTGGACGTTGGCCCAAGCGTGTCCGTCCCAAGCACGCCATTTGTAATCCCGTCCGGATTCGTCTCTGTCTTCGACCATGAACGCCTCTGCGTCTTGACGACGCCGCAAACGCCGGTGCAGGTGCGCGGCTCGAGTGCGGTCATCGGATGGCTGTATGACCGACGCCGTACCGCGCAACCGTTTCAGCTACCAGACGATCCAGGTGAAATTGACGCATCAACATTGATTGAAAACGCCTGGGGCGCCTATGTGGCTGTCCAGGCCGATGCGTCCGGCAGGGCTACAGTGCTGCGCGATCCCTCCGGGGCCTTGCCATGCTACATCTTCCACGACCGCCATCAGGTCTTTGTCGTGTCCGACCTTGACGCGTTACGCCAGTGTCGGGTGGTCATGTTATCGATCGATTGGGACTTTGTTGGCTGGCATCTAGCCGCCGGACACTTGCGGACGCAGGAGACCGCGCTTGCGCGACTTTCCGAAATCCCCCAGGGCATGCGGGCCGTCATAACCTCGGCCGGCGTGCACCTTGAGGCGATCTGGTCGCCATGGGATTTTGTCGACTGGAACAGGCGCACGCCGACGGAAAACGCCGAAGCCTTGCGCGAAACGATCGATGCTTGCGTCGCCGCGATGACCAGAGGTCTCGACGCTGTGCATCTTGGCCTGTCCGGTGGACTGGACTCATCAATCCTTGCCACTAGCCTTCGCAGGGCACAGGCGAATGTCTCGGCCTATGCCTTGATTACGGACGACAGCGTCGGCGATGAGCGCCCCTTTGCGGCCATTGCCGCCGATGCATTCGCCATGCCCCTGGCGGAAATCCCCTATCGCCTGGAAGAGATCGATTTGACCCGCTCGGTCGCCGGTCACCTGCCGCGCCCCGTGGGCCTGTCTTACCAACGGCCGCTTTACCGCTACTGGCAGGCTCAGACGGGCCATAACGCCGCCATCCTGACCGGCAATGGCGGTGACGAGGTGTTCTGCCTGATGCAGTCAGCGACGCCGGCCGTCGACCTTTGGCTGGCCACGCAACGCGCCGGCGCGACATGGACCGCGCTTTGCGATGTCTGCCGCCTGACGGGCGCGCCCATGCCGGCCGCAGTACGCCAAGCGCTGAAGACGTTGCGGCAACGGAAACGCCCGTACGCCTGGACAGCCACGACCCACTTCCTAAGTCCGGAGACTCTAACTGCCGTGCGTCTGCGTCAGGTGGACGCCAGCAATCACCCCTGGCTGCGCGCCCCTGCCCAAATTCTGCCCGGCAAGAAGGTCCATGTCGCGAACCTCCTGCGCCTGCAGCATTACGTCGAAGGACCGCCTCGAAGTTTTCAGCTACCGGTCCTCTACCCCTTGCTGGCCCAGCCCGTCGTCGAACTTTGCTTGCAAATCCCGACCTGGCAGTGGTCGCGAAGTGGGACCAACCGCGCTGTGGCGCGCGAGGCCTTCAAGGATCGCCTGCCGCCGTCCCTGGTGCGGCGCCATGGCAAGGGCGGCCCGGAAGCGTTCGCGGCGCAGGTGTACCTGGCTTGGCGCGAGCGTCTTATCCCATTTTTGAGCGATGGGTTGCTGGCGCAGAATGGCATTATCGACGTCCCAGCGGTCAGAAACGCGCTCGCCGTAGACGCGCCGCCGCATGGCTCCGATTACCTGCGTCTGCTTGAGCTGGCCGATACGGAAGCCTGGGTGCGTCAGACGTCAGCAGGCTGATCCTTCATTGAGATTTGGGCGAACATCCGCCTTACTTGCCGCCTGATAACCCGGCGAGCCCTTTGACGGTCGCAAGCACGACCTTCCGCTCCGCCGCTGACAGCTTGCTAAAGGCCACGGCAAGCATGACCCCCTCTTCGGAGCGCAGAAATGCACCGGCCTGCGCTTCAGCCACAGCGCCGTCGCCCGCGTCGATGTCCGGCAGACCCAGAAAGAAGTAGTCAACCTCGACGCCCAGGAACCGCGCGATTTCGAAAAGGGCCGAGGCCGAAATACGGTTGGTTCCACGCTCGTATTTCTGAACCTGCTGGAATGTCAGGCCGATCGCATCCGCCAGCACCGCCTGGGACAACCGCAACGACCGGCGCAGTTCGCGTACTCGCTGCCCGACATGCACATCGACGGGATGATGACCCGAGGGCAAGGCAATCGCTTCTTCTTTATTTTTCTTCTTTTGCAATACATTATCCATAATAATTCAGATAAATCATCAAGTAACGGTTCATGTCGCAGCCCGTCGTTGTTGGCCTTGTCTCAACATAAGCTTCGACACCCTTTCCGTGACCCGCACTTGCGCCCGCGTGTGAATAAAGTCTACGAGCACTGTGAAATTTCAATGCGTGCGTAACAGCTCATCTTCCAATCCGCGTTCGGGAATAATTATGAGGCGCCGCGGTCACGAGCATCGGAATCGATTGCGTTTATGACTGGCGTCTTTTTGCTCTGAAACAGACGTCACAGAACACTGTCTTCTAGTTGTTTTTCGCTGGCGTCTTCAGCCAGCGCGTGAACCAGGCAAGATTCCTGGTGTAGACGGCCAGGCGATGCGCGGGCTGCCACTTGATGTGCCGCTCGTCCGGAAAGACATAGAGTTCCGTTGCGATGCCCGATTCCTCGAGCGCCGTATAGGTCTCAAGCCCCGCCAGATACTCGTCTTCGGCCAGTTGCATCAGCACGGGCGTCCTTACCCTCGATGCGTTCATTGCAACCGAATAAGGCGCCCAGAATGCCGGATCATTTTCGGTGCTCTTCGGATAGCCAAGTCCCTGGAAGGCGCGGGCGGTAGCCGGGCCGGTCATCAGCATCTGGGTCTTCGGGTCCTGGCAGCAGGTGCTGAGCGCTGCCGCTTTGAAGCGCGTGCTGTTGACAAGCGCGAACTGGACAGTCGAAGCACCATCGCTCAAGCCGGTTATGCCGATGCGTTGTTGGTCAATCCTACCCTTGGAGATGGCCAGGTCGATCCCGGTCATCAGGGCGGAGTGCACGCTTCGACGATCCGCCCAGTCCCGGAATTGCGCTGCCACGGCCGCTTCAGGCGGGAGATCGGCGTAAAGCGTGGCGACATCCGCCGGCCGTTGGAAGCTCAAGACCGCAAATCCTGCCGCCGCGAAGGCCTGGATCGGGTACTCATCCCCCGTGCCGCCGCGCAGGAAGCCGCGCGTGATGTATTGCACCACGACCAGCGGTGACTTCTGTCCGGGCACATTGTGAAGCGGCAAGACGAGATCACCAATCACCGGCAGCCCGCGGGCATTGCGCCAATGCAACCGCTCAGCCGGAGCGAGCTTAATCCCGGCGAATTCCGGATTGGGGTCGAAGACGACCCGCGAACGGCCCGTGTCCAGGCTGAAGGCCCCGATGCGGCGCGGCTGAAGGGAGCTTTCCGCCAGGCATATGAGTTCGCGGCGGACGAGATGACAGTCGGTGACCAGATCGGTCGTCGCCCACACCCGCCTAGGTGCCTCGCCGGGCGACCACAGATAGGCCGCTGTCATCTCGTCCGCCCATCCTTCCCGGCTGAGGAACGCAACGCCGAAGCCGTCATCCTCGAGCCAGGCGTCGACAACCGTGCCGCGGCACGCAGCGGCCTGGCAGCGGACCACGTCTCCATCAGGGCCGGTGTAGATCAGGTTACTGCTTCGTTGGGGGAACGGCGCGCGCGTGACCGAAACGGAGGCGCCGCCTTCTGAATCACTTATCTTCTCCTTGGCATCGTTCAGCCATTCACGCTCATTTTCAGACGACGGCGTGACCGTGCCGTCCGATGCATATGTCCAGAACGCGTGCCGCGGCGTCGAAGCGGGGAACGGCTTCAACTGCGCCATGGGCATGAAGCGCTGATCGTAGCGCCAGCCTGTCATGCCTTCGGCGCGGAGGGCCTCGTGCGCCGGCGCTTGATCGATGCGCGCACGAACGACGAGGCCGCCATCCTTCGTCCAACCAAAGGCATCGATGTCGCCGGTCGGCGCGACTATAGTGCGCGCGCTGCTGGCGTCGACGGAAGCGATCCGCACCTGCGTCCGGCCAGCCAATCGTCTCAGATAGGCGATGGATCTGGCGTCAGCCGACCATTTGGGCGTGATGGGGATGGCAACCCCTGTCGGGTAATCCTTGATCCCCCAGTAATCGATTGTGCCGAAGATCGGATCGCCGCCGTCATCGAGACGCAGCGCTTCGCCGTGACCGTTCGCGGCCACGACGAACAGCCCCGTGCAGTAGCGGTTCCTGACGGGGTCTGCCTGCCGCATGACGAATGCGATCATCCGGCCGTCAGGCGACACACCGAGGCTCGTGTTCTGCCCGGCGAGGTCGCCCTGCGGTCCGATATCGCGCAAGCGGACTAGGTCTTCCGGGGTCACCGGACGCTTGCCGGCAACAGTTATTCCGTGGGAGGGGCGCAGGGTTTCGCAGTCCGGCGCCGACGCAGCGACGGACGGCCCGGCGAGCATGGCCATGGCCATGGCTGCCGCAACAGTAATGAGGGACATGTTACCAGCGCTTCGAAATCGTCATGCCAAGCACGCGCCCGGTCGCCGAATGGTTGGTGGCGTCATAAGGCACATAGTAGGCCGCCGCCGTCCGCACCGTCTCCGGAGCCTCATCGAAGAGATTAAGAACCGACGCGGTCACGGTCGCGCCACTGTCGCCTGAGCCGCGGCCCAGCCGGACACGGAGCGTGGCGTCGAAGGTCGTCTGCGCTAGAATGCTCACCTGGCGCCCGAAGCGCGCGTCATCGAGCGCGCCGACATGGTTGGCGAAGGCGGCAATCGTAACCGCCTGCCCCTCCCACGCCGCGCTGAAGCGCCCGCGCCAGTGCGGCGGATTGAAGATCGTGCCGGCCAGCGCCAGTTCGGCATTGGTGGCATTCAGCCGCTGGCGGGTCTCGAGGTAGCTGGCGCTGCCTTCAAAGCGCAATATGCCTGGCCCGGCCATACGCGCATAGTGTCCCGTGAAGTCGAAACCCCTTATCGCCTGGCGATAGACATTCTGTTCGCGGTTGTCGACGATGCCGATGACGCTCGCCGGATCATAGGCGCCGCTCGAATAGTTGCGCAGACGGCCGAGGTCACCGATCGCCGCCGACAATTGCTCCGGCGTCGGATTGAGATAGACCGAGCCGGCATAGGCGGGATTGTCGAGCGCTCCCGACATCGAGACGATCGGCTGCAGGACGCGGTCGGTGTAGTCGATATCGAAATAGCTGAGCCCGATGCCCGCCCCTTCCGGCACATCGAAGCGATAGGCCAGGCTTGCCACAAACGCCGTGGCGGTTTCCGCCTTCAGGTCCTCGTTGCCGCCGTCGAGATTGAGAAAAGTCGTGCCCGCTGGCGCTGTCTCGCTGATCAGACTGGCGTCGAACAGATAGGGCAGACTGCCGCGGTAGGTCTGATAAAGCGTCGGCACCTTGAACGACTTGCCCCACGATAGCTTCAGATCAAGCGCTTGGATCGGCTGATAGATCAGGCCGAGCTTCGGCGTTGTCATCGCTTCCAGCCCGGAATAGGCCTCGTGGCGCAGCGCGGAGGTCAGCGACAGGCGATAGATGCCGGTAATGCCTTG
Organism: uncultured Asticcacaulis sp.; assembly: GCA_946482045.1. Next base: position 3,431 of record CAMLPZ010000006.1, on the reverse strand, counting down.
CTCAGGCGCCACCAAAGGCACGGACAGTTCGGCGAAACCGTAGGTCGCTTCCCGGCTGCGATCGAAATCGGTCGCAACGAGTGAAAACCCCGACGCGTATTCGAAGGCCAGGTAGCCGTCGAGGCGGATCTTGCGGTAGCCCCCACCGACCGCGAGCCTCGCCGCCCCCGCCGGCGTCGAAAACACCCGGCCCTCGGCGCCGATCTCGGTGACAAGGGTCTGGTTGATATAATAGCCCGGATAGCTGGCCGAGCGCTCGCCTGCGTAATAAGCCGTCGTCTCAAGCACGGTCTTGTCCTCGCCGGCGGTCGTGCTCCAATAGCCTTGCCAATTGCCGTCGAGATCGAACGTGAGCCGCGGTGATATGCTGTAGGATTGCAGCCGCGGCGTTTCGCGCGAACCGTTCTCCAGATAGGTGACGCCGGCATCATAAGGCTTGGTGAACACCGAAGTCCGTTCACTCGCCAGGGCATCGACGCTCAGCTTCAGTCTATCTGTCAGCCGGTGATGACCGCTCAGCAGAAGCACGCCCGCGTCCTGCTCCGGTATCAGCGTCGTGCCGCCATCGAGCGCGCGGGTGAACTTGCGGTCGCGGGCCTGAAGCCCGCCGTGGTGGCTCACATCCATGGCGGCGATAAATCCGCCGCCGGTCCAGGTCCGGCCGGCGACAACCGACACGCCCGATTCCGTTGCCGCCCCGCCGGTGGCGCCGCGATAACGGCCCGATATTTCCACGCCATCGAAATCGCGCTTTAGCAGGATGTTGACCACGCCGCCGACGGCATCCGAGCCATAAAGCGCCGACGCGCCGTCGGTGACGATCTCGACGCGGTCGACCGCAGCCAAAGGAATAGCCGAAACATCGACCGCCTGGCCGATCGCGTCATAGGCCAGCCGGTTGCCGTTCAAAAGCGTCAGCGTCGCGTCCGGCCCCAGACCCCGCAGGTTGAAGCTCGACGCCGCATTGATGTTGACGTTGCGCAGGTCGGGCGTGCCAAGCGCGATGTCCGGATTGACCCCGCCCCCGAAATTCTGTGGCAGGGCGCGCGCCATCTGGCCAAGATCGCTCTGGCCGCCCAGCTGCATCTCCGCCTGCGTCACGCGGGTTACCGGCGAGGCCGGCTCTCGCCCGCGGATGCGCGTACCCGTAATGACGACGGGCTCGGGGTCGGGGGTGGCAGCGGTTTCGCCTTGCCTTTCCGACACCTTTAGATAGATGGCATTGTCCGTCCGCGCGGTCACGACGAAACGCGTATTGGCCAGCAGCATGGCCAGGGCTTCGTCGCGTGTGTATGTCCCTTTGAGCGCCGGCGCCGTCGTGCGACGGGCTTCCGCGAAATCGTAGAGGATCTGAACGCCGGTCTGGCGCGCAAAGTCATTAAGCGCCAACGCCGTGCTTTTTTTAGGCATATCAAAATTCTGCCGGGGCTCGGCCGCCCAGGCGGCCGGCGCCGTCAACAGCGCTGCGGCAATAGATAGCGCCACGGCGGAGGTCCGCCATCTTGACGGCTTGAAAGCTCTCACAAACATAAGTCTAGTCCCCAGGATATGCGTCACTCATGTGACAACCGCCTTGCATGAGCTTTGAGGCGGCTACATCCCTAGGCTGTACCTAGAACGATTATCCCTAGTTCGACAAACCCGATTATTTGGAAAGAATGACGCTGTGGCTTTCCTGCGTCACATGGATGCCGAATGAGGCCTCCAATCCCGCCAGCAGCTTGGACGGGTCGCGATTGGTAAAGCGGCCGCCCAACTGCAAGCCACCGATTTCCGGATCGGCGATGATGATCTTTCGATCGAGATAGCGGTTATACTCTTCGACGACCTCGCTCAAAACCTGGCCGTTGAGCACCAGCTCGTCCTGCCGCCATCCCGTCAGAAAATGGATGTCGTCGCTTGATACCGGCCTTACACGGTCCTGGGTTCCGGTCAGGATCGCCGCCTGCTGGGGACGGACTTCGACTAGCGTCTTGCCCCCGTCGTCGATCCTCGCCGTGCCAGCGAGGCTGATGAGGTCGAGCGAAGTCGCCCGCAGGCGCGCGATATATTCGCCCGTTCCGAGCTGCACCACGTGTTTGCCGGCGCGCAGCGTGAATGGCTTGGAGCCTTGCGTCACCTTGACCGCCACCTCGCCGCGCTTCAGCCACAGTTCGCGCGTCTCGCGGGACGACCGCCACTCGGCCTTGCTGTCGGTGTTGAGCTCAAGCCGATCGCCATACGGCAAGGCAACCGTCTTGCGTTCCCCCACTACCGTCTCAGCCCGGGCGCGCCCGGCGCCCGCACCAATCGCCGTGATGCCGGCGATGCCGACAATCGCAACCAGGCCCGCAGCGATCTTGCCCGACGTCAGAAAGCTTCGGCGTGTCGGTTGCTGTAGGGGTGGCGGCGGCGCCGTCAGGCCGCGCAGCTTTTCCATCTGGCGCATGGCGGCATGGACCTGGGCAAAGGCCGAAGCATGACGGGGGTCGGCGTCGCGCCACGCTTCGAACGCAACGCGATCGGCGCTGCCGCTGTCCAGGCGCGCATACCAGGCCGCAGCCACTTCCTGGATGTCGTCATGCGGTGACTTGGGTTCGGCGCTCATTCTGTTTCCGTCACGGTGATGACCGGACATAGCCTCCGGTTGGGTGCAACCCTAAGCATAGTGCAAATTGCATCGTCCGTCTAATGGGTCGCGAAGCCTGTTTGAGCCGCCAAGGACGTGGAAACTATCGTCGTCTTTTTGCCTGCCCCACTTGATCGCCGGCAATTCATGACCAGGTCTCCGCGAACTGCCGGCTCATCCCCCCCTCGATCCGGCAGCCGAGCGGACGTCCTCGCCCCCCGAGGACGTCCGTTTTTATTTCAGGGCGTCGTATCCGATGGGAATCGAATCATTTACTGGCTCGTCAAGGGCGATAAGCTGGCCGGCAAGATCTTATACTTCCTGACCCAGCCCCATGATCCGGGCCGTTCATTTTTGAGAGTGCGTTCGCCGGGTGACCTGCTACCCGTTTCTTGGCCACCCGGAACTGGAATTTCGCCGGGTTAGGGCTCATGGCGCCGCAGGTACGGCCGAGCCGGATATGAGCGATATCGGGGGTTTGTTGCCGATGGCGCTGTGAGGACGGACCTCGTTGTAGTCTCTACGCCAAGACTCCATCTTTTCTTTCGCGTCGTCAAGGCTCATGAACCAGTGCGCGTTCAGGCATTCCGCCCGGAACTTGCCATTGAAGCTTTCGATGAAGGCATTGTCGGTCGGCTTGCCAGGCCGCGAGAAGTCGAGCGTGACGCCCTTCTGGTAGGCCCACAAGTCGAGGTCGCGGGAGATGAACTCCGAGCCCTGATCCACCCGGATGGTCTTCGGATAGCCGACCGTCTTACAGACCCTGAAGTGGTCCCGGAAAATCGGACATGGTGCTAAGCTTGTGTCGTTCTGTGAGAAGGAC
>CAMLPZ010000005.1 GCA_946482045.1 uncultured Asticcacaulis sp. | reverse complement strand
CGCCCCTCGGCGCGAACCTGATCAACAGCTGCCTCGAACGCGGCGGTATAGTCCACGCAAATCTCCATTCTCACCTGGTTTCGACATTATACCTTCCCGTGGCCTGAGCCTTGATCTCGATCAAAACGTGTGAAGCGAGCAAGGTTTGGCGCAAATTTGACTGAGATCAAATCGCAATCGCGCCGTCCATGTCATTGAGACCCAATTGCGAAGCCTGTGCGGCTTCTTCCGGGCGTCGACTGTGACTGATTTGCGTTGGATATATGACTGCGGAACGCTTCTGGCCAGCGCCGGTATTCCGTTAAGCGTGGCTCTGTTCCTGGCGGCCCTGGGGGGTAGCCTGACCCATTGCGCCACTATGTGCTCGACCTTCGTCCTGGGGCAAACGGCCGGTTTGGAAGGCAAGAGCGCTTTGGCACACATTCTGTTTCCCTATCACGCGGGGCGCCTTTTCACCTATGCCGCCCTGGGTGGCGTGGTGGGTTTAAGCTTTCATTTTATCAGCGCGTCGCCCGTTTTTGCCGTCGTCAGGCACGTCTTGCTGGCACTTGTCGCCGTTTGTTTTCTGGCCGTATTCGCCGAGCGTCTTCTTGGCCGTTTTGGCGTGCGGCTGCCGGTCGTCCGCGGCTTTACGCCCGGTTGCGCCGTCAAGGCCATGCGGCGCGTGGGCGCGGCGCAAAGCCCTTTGGCGCGCCTTGGCCTCGGCGCCGCCTTGGGCCTTTTGCCCTGTCCGATGATTTTCGCCGCGCTCATGGCGGTAGCGGCGACCGCCGATCCGCTTAAAGGCGCCCTGGGCATGGCTGCCTTTGCGCTTGGCACCATGCCGGTCCTGATGGGTATCGGCGTCGCCGGGGCCGGTTTTCTCAATTCAAGCCCGCGCGCGCGTCAGGCCATCAGCCTGGCCGCGTTCGGCATCAATGGGGTGGTTCTGCTGGCGCTCGCGCTCAGCTGAATCTTCAGGAGTGATATATGCAAACTGTCCAGACAATAGCTGAAGGGGCGAGGGGAAAAGCCATATCGCCGCCGTCGCGCTATGATGAGACCATCATCAAATACTTCACGATCGCGGCCATGGTCTGGGCGATCGCAGGGTTCGCCGTCGGCGTCCTGATCGCCTTCCAGATGGCGTTTCCTTGGCTCAATCTCGAGCCTTTCCTGACCTTCGGCCGTCTGCGCCCGCTGCATACCTCCGCGGTCATCTTTGCCTTTGGCGGCAACATCCTGTTCGCCACCTCGTACCACGTGGTCCAGCGCACCTGCCAGACGCGCCTCTTCAGTACGAAGATGGCGTGGTTCCACTTCTGGGGTTACCAGGCCTTCATCCTGATGGCGGGGCTGGGTTACCTGTTCGGCGTCACGCAAGGCAAGGAATACGCGGAGCCTGAGTGGTATGCCGACCTGTGGCTGACGGTGGTCTGGGTCGTCTACTTCATCAACTATCTGATGACCCTGACCCTGCGCAAGGAGAAGCACATCTATGTCGCCAACTGGTTCTTCCTGAGCTTTATCGTCACCATCGCGCTCCTTCATCTGGTCAACAATGTTACCCTGCCTGTGTCGGCGGTCAGCGTGAAGAGCTATTCGGCCTGGGCGGGGGTTCAGTCGGCCCTGATCCAGTGGTGGTATGGCCATAACGCCGTGGGTTTCTTCCTCACGGCGGGCTTTCTGGGCATGATGTATTACTACGTCCCTAAGCAGGCCGATCGCCCGGTCTATTCCTACCGCCTGTCGATCATCCACTTCTGGTCGCTGATCTTCATCTATATCTGGGCCGGTCCGCACCACCTGCTTTATACGTCGCTGCCCGACTGGGCACAGACGCTCGGCATGACCTTCTCGATCATGCTGTGGATGCCGTCCTGGGGCGGGATGATCAACGGTATGATGACCCTGTCGGGCGCCTGGCACAAGCTGCGCGACGATCCGGTCCTTCAATTCATGATCATCGCCCTGGCCTTCTACGGCATGTCGACCTTCGAAGGTCCGCTGATGTCGATCAAGACCGTCAATTCGCTGTCGCACTACACCAACTGGACTGTGGGCCACGTGCATGCCGGTGCGCTCGGCTGGGTCGCCTACATCTCGTTCGGCGCCATCTACTACCTCGTTCCGCACCTGTGGAAGAAGGCCGGCATGTTCTCGACCAAGCTGATCTCGGTCCACCTGTGGATCTCGACCGTCGGCATTGTGCTCTACATCACCTCGATGTGGGTCGCTGGCATCATGCAGGGCCTGATGTGGCGCGCCTACGACGAGATGGGTTTCCTGACCTATTCCTTCGTCGAAGTCGTCCAGGCCATGCACCCCTATTACATTATCCGCGCCCTGGGCGGCGTCCTGTTCCTGATCGGTGGTCTGATCATGGCCTACAACATATGGCGCACCATCAAACTGCCTTCGGTGGTTCAGTCACCGACCACTGACCCTGTCCTCGTCGCGGCGGAATAGGAGGCCACAATGCTAGAATCGCACAAAAAGCTTGAACGCAACTCCATCTGGCTGCTGATTTTTTCGGTCATCGCCGTCTCGATCGGCGGCATTGTCGAGATCGTGCCGCTGTTCCGCATGCAGACGACGATCGAACCGGTCAAGGGCGTCCGTCCCCTGACCCCGCTCGAACTGGCCGGCCAGGACATCTACATCCGCGAAGGCTGCAATACCTGCCATTCGCAGCAGATCCGGCCGCTGCGCGACGAGGTCCAGCGCTACGGTCACTACAGCCTGGCCGCCGAGAGCATGTACGACCACCCCTTTGTCTGGGGATCGGAACGGACCGGGCCGGACCTGGCGCGCGTCGGCGGCAAGTACTCCAACAGCTGGCACCTTGAGCACCTCAAGAACCCGCGTTCGGTCGTGCCGGAATCGATCATGCCCAGTTACAGCCTCTTGGCCAAAAAGCCGCTGAAGACCTGGGACCTGAAGGACAAGGTCGCGGCCCTGAAGGTGCTGGGCGTGCCCTATAGTGACGCGCACGTTGAGAACGCCGAACGCGACGCCGTGATCCAGACCATGCCGGATGAAGACGCTTCCGGCCTGCAGGAACGCTACGGCAAGAAGGTCGTGCCGCAGGACTTCGGCAGCGGCGATCCGGGGACGCCGACCGAGGCCGACGCGCTGATCGCCTATCTCCAGCAACTGGGGACGCAGGTCGATTTCACCACCTACAACCCGGACTACGCGCTGAAAGCCAAACCCGCTAAGGAGGCCGCGAAATGAGCCAGTCGGACATTGCACTTCTGATCCTGGTGCTCTTTACGGCCAGCTTTTCCGGGATCTGCATCTGGGCCTTCTGGCCCGCCAATCGCCAGCGCCTGAAGGGCTATGGACGCATCCCCCTTAACGAGGACAACAGCCATGAGTAAAGACAAGGGGAAGCCGTCGGGAACCGATGTCGACGAGGTAAGCGGTATCCAGACGACTGGTCATGAATGGGACGGCTTGAAGGAACTCGACAATCCGGCGCCGCGCTGGTGGCTGATCGTCTGGCTGATCAGCATCATCTTCTGCGTCGGCTACTGGGTCGTGTATCCGGCCTGGCCGACGATCAGCGGCCATACCAAGGGTCTGTTCGGCTGGACGCAGTACAGCAAGCTCAAGGCCGAGCAGGGTGAGATTGTCTCCCGCCAGGGCCAGTATCTCAGCAAGTTCCACAATGCCTCTTACGCGCAGGTCAGGAATGATCCGGCCCTGTTCGAATTTGCCCGCGCCGGCGGCGCGGTGGTGTTCAAGGAAAACTGCGCCGCCTGCCACGGCAATGGTGGCGAGGGCCGCAAGGGGTATCCCAACCTGAACGACGACGACTGGCTGTTTGGCGGCACGATCGACGAGGTGGCGCATACGATCGAGGTCGGTTCACGATCGACCGAACCGGACACGCATGCGACAATGATGCCGGCCTTCGGCAAGGGCATTCTAAAGCCGGAAGAGATCAACGACGTGGCGACCTATGTGCTCCAGATGCGCCATGGCCGGCCGCAGAACCCGAGCGCCACTTGGACGTCCGGCGAGGCGATATTCGCCAGCAATTGCGCCGCCTGCCACGGCGCCGCGGGCGAGGGCAACCGGACCATGGGCGCACCCAGGCTGGATGATGCAATCTGGCTCTATGGGGGCGACAAAGCATCGGTCGTCGAGACGATCACGAATTCCCGCGCAGGCGTCATGCCGGCCTGGAAGCACCGCCTGGGCAAGGACAGCCAACGGATGGTCGCCATCTATGTCCATTCCCTTGGTGGCGGGGAGTAGTTTTGATCAGGATCAATGTGTCAGGACACCATTGGCGATAGGTCTGGTGTCCTGACATCTTGAGTATCTGCCTCCCCATGGTTCAATTGTTCGAAAAAGCGGCAAAGGTTTATCCGCGCCGCGTCTCCGGTCCTTTCCGCAAGCTGAAGTGGGCAGCCATGGCGGGGCTGCTCGGCATCTACTACGGGGCGCCGTGGCTGAGGTATGACCGCGGGCCGCACGTGCCGGACCAGGCGATCCTGATCGACCTGACCGGCCAGCGCGGCTACTTCTTCGGAATCGAAATCTGGCCGCAGGAGGTCTACCTGCTGGTCGGCATCCTGGTCCTTGCGGCGATCGGCCTGTTTTTCGCGACGTCCCTGTTTGGACGGGCCTGGTGTGGCTATGCCTGTCCGCAGACGGTCTGGACCGACCTCTTCACGCTGGTCGAGCAGGTCGTTCAGGGGGACCGCAATGCCCGTAAGCGCCTGGATGACGGGCCGTGGACATTCGCGAAAATCTGGAAAAAAAGTCTCACCCACGCGATATGGCTGGTGATCGGCTTGCTCACAGGTGGCGCGTGGGTCTTTTATTTCAATGATGCGCCGACACTTCTGGAAAATTTGATCCATTTCGATGTGCCGGTGGTGACCCTGACCTGGATCGTATCGCTGACGCTCTCGACCTATTTCATGGCGGGGTTCGCGCGGGAAAACATCTGCAAATATGCCTGTCCATATGCGCGGTTCCAGTCGGCCATGTTTGACCGCGATACGCTGATCATCTCTTACGCCCATGAACGTGGGGAGCCGCGCGCCCACCACAAAAAGGGCGCGAGCTGGGAGGGACGAGGACATTGCATCGACTGTGATTCCTGCGTCGTCGTCTGTCCGATGGGAATCGATATCCGCAACGGGCTTCAATTCGACTGCATATCGTGCGGCCTGTGCATCGACGCGTGCAATTCGGTCATGGAAAAGGTCATGCTGCCGCGCGGTCTCATCCACTACGATACCGAAAACAACCAGGAACGCCGCACCGCCGAAATTTCGGCCGGCCTGCCGCCATCCAAGGGCAGGATGCGCTGGATCCGGACGCGCACTGTCTTTTACGGCGCCATCATCTCGCTTGTCGGCGCACTGATGCTGGGTGCCGTCTTGATGCGCACCGAAACCGATCTCAACGTGATCCACAACCGCTCGCCGCTTTATGTCCGCCTGTCGAGCGGAGATATCCGCAACAATTACCAGCTGAAAGTGCTCAACAAGACGCACTCCGATCGCACCTATCGCGTCAGCGTCACTGGCGTTCCTTTAAAGGCCATCGCGCTTCTGGCGGCCGGAGACACGCCTGTGCAGTCCCTGACCGTGCCCGCCAACAGCGTCGGTGAGTTCCGCGTCCAACTGATCACGGCCGCCAGCGATCCAGGCCGCACCCCTGTAACCTTCACCCTTACCGACCCCACCACAGGAAAGGCGGCCCGGCATGCCAGTTACTTCATCAAACCCTGAATTATCGCAGGATGAGATTGACCGCCGGCGCGGCCGAATTGTGCCCTGGGTCATCGTGGCCTTCTATCTCACCTTCATGTCGGCCTTTATCGTCTTCGTCGTCATTGCTTTCCGCAATCCGCCCAATGAAGTGACAGGCGAAGCCTATGCCAAGGGACTGGCGTACAATGAGACGCTCAACAAGGCGGCGGCGCAGGATGTGCTGGGCTGGCAATCGGAGACGGTCTACGACAAGGGCCAGGTCGTGTTCCGCCTGCGTGACAGCCGTGGCGACGCCATTGAACAGGCGCAGGCGCGTGCCTGGCTGGTTCATCCGGCCGTCAAGGCGAATGACCGCAGCTTTGATCTCCATCCGGTGGGGCCGGGCGTCTATGCGGCTGATGCGCCGCTGCCGTCGAAGGGGCGCTGGACGGTCCACGTCACCGCCCAACTGCGCGGCCGCGAATACCAGTCCGTGACCGAGATCATGGTGGACTAGGTCGTGGCCATTTTTCTCGTTCTCATTCCACTGGCATTCTTCCTCGGCCTGGCAGGGCTCGGCGGGCTTTTATGGGCGCTTAACAGTGGCCAGTACGAGGACATGGACGGCCAGGCCGCACGTATTCTCAAGCCGGATGAGGACGACCAATGACGGCCGCCGTCGACTTTTCCTGTTTCACGCGCGATGAAGACGACCGCAGGTCGCTCTACATGCAGGTCGAAGGCATGCGCTGCGCCAGTTGCGCGTGGAAGATCGAACAGGCCCTGTGCGCCCATCCCGGCGTCGAGGCGCGCATCAATTTCTCCACCCAGCGGCTGCGTGTTAGTTGGCCGAAGGAGGCCGCCGCTGATCCCGCCGCCGATCCCGCCAATGATTTCGCCGAAGAGATCGAGGCGCTGGGCTTCCACGTCGCGCCCTTCGATCCGGACAGCCGCGCGACGCAGGCAAAGGCCGAGGAACGCGCGCTTCTCACCTATCTGGCGGTGTCGGCCTTCGCGACGGCAGCCATCATGCTTTTCGCTGACGCCCTGTGGTTCTCACGCGACCTGGAGGGGCCGTCGCGCGACCTGATGCACTGGTTCATGGGGCTGATCGCCATGCCGGCGACGCTCTACTGCGGGCAGCCCTTCTTCCGTTCGGCCCTGTCGGCGCTGAGGGCCGGTCGTACCAACATGGACGTGCCGATCTCGCTGGCCGTGCTGCTGGCCAATGCCTTGTCGCTGTTCGAGACCATTCGCCACGGCCGCTACGTTTATTTCGACGCCTCGATCATGCTGCTCTTCTTCCTGCTGATCGGCCGCTACCTCGACCTCAAGGCGCGCGGCAAGGCACGTGAGGCGGCGCAAGGCCTTCTGGCCATGCTTGAAGGCACGGCGCGCGTGGTGAAGGACGGGCAGGTGGCCGCGCTGCGCATCCGCGATATCCGGCCGGGCGACGTCCTGGTCGTGAGCGCCGGCGAGAAGATCGCCGCGGACGGCATTGTCATCGCGGGCCGTTCCGACATTGATACCCGCCTGGTTACCGGCGAAACCCTGCCGCGCGCCATCGAACCGGGCGAAAAGCTCTATGCCGGCATGATCAACCAGTCGGCGCCGCTCGAGGTCCGGGTGAGTGCCGCCGCTGACAACAGCCTGTTGTCGGAAATCGTCGCCCTGATGGAAAAGGCCGAACAGTCGCAAAGCGCCTATGTCCGCTTCGCCGACCGTGTCGCCGGCCTGTACGCGCCGGTCGTCCACATCCTGGCGCTGGCGACCTTTGCTGGCTGGATCGCATTTCGCATGTTCACCGGCCAGGGTGCCATGTGGGAGGACGCCTTGCTCAAGGCCATGGCGGTGCTGATCATCACCTGCCCATGCGCGCTCGGCCTGGCCGTGCCGGTTGTCCATGTCTTGGCCTCGTCGCACCTGTTCGCGCGCGGGATATTGCTGAAGTCGGGCAAGGGGCTGGAAGCCCTCGCGACCGTGGACACGGTGGTGTTCGACAAGACAGGCACCCTGACCAGCGGCCAGCCGCGTTGGCTCAACCCGCACGATCTCGACGAACCCGACCGTCGCCTGGCCGTTGCCATCGCCAGCAAGAGCCGCCATCCCCTTTCGCAGGCGATTGCCGCCGCCGAGTGCTTCGGCCCCCTGCCGGACGTCGTTGTCGAAGATCATCCCGGCGACGGCCTGCGGGCGCTTCATCAGGGCCAAACGGTCCAGCTTGGCCGCGCCGGATGGTTGGGCGTGGCGTCGGCGGCGGATCGTCAGATCGAACTGTGGTTCCGCCGGGCGGACAATGATCCGGTCCGGCTCGTTTTCGCGGACATTGAACGCACCGATGCCGAAGACACGATCGCGGACTTGAAGGCACGCGGCCTCAAGGTGGTCATGCTGTCCGGCGACCGCCGCTCGGTGGCTGAAGCCCTGGGCGCACGGCTGGGCATTGGCGATGTGCGGGCAGGTTTGAGCCCGGTCGACAAGGTCCGCGCCGTCGAGGAAATGCGCGCACAGGGGCGCAAGGTCCTGATGGTCGGCGATGGCCTGAACGACGCAGCGGCGCTGACGGCCGCGACTGTATCGATGTCGCCTTCCAGCGGCATGGACATCACCCAGAACGCGGCCGACTTCGTCTATCGCGGCGACGGCTTGGCGCCGGTGGTGACGGCCATCGATGTCGCGTGTCGTACACGTACCCTTGTCCTGCAGAACTTCACCGTCTCGCTCGCCTACAATCTGATCGCCGTTCCGGCCGCCGTACTCGGGGGCGTGACACCGCTGATCGCCGCCATCGCCATGTCGTCGTCGTCCCTGGTGGTCGTTCTCAACTCACTGCGCCTAAAAAAGCCTAGAAAGTAAGGACTTAAATGATGTCCATCGCGAAATCCTGGCAGGATATTGACCAGTTGAAATGGTTGGGCAAGGAGGCCCCGCGCTATACCAGCTATCCTTCGGCACACCATTTCGGCGTGCTGGGCGCCGACACCTATGCTGACTGGCTGGCCGCGTTGCCGCGTGACAGCAGCGTGGCACTGTACATTCATGTCCCATTTTGCGAGCAGATGTGCTGGTTCTGCGGTTGTAATACCCAGATAACCCGCCACTATGAGCCTATTGAAGCTTACGTCGAAAGTCTGATCCACGAGATCGGCCTCGTGAGCACGGTGCTCGGTTTCCGGCCCAAGGTCCATTCCCTGCACTTTGGCGGCGGTTCGCCGGGGATTCTCCTGCCCGGGACGATGATGCGCCTGTTCTCCGCCTTGAACATGGCTTTCGACGTCACACCGGAAGCGGAGGTGTCGATCGAACTCGACCCGCGGCGCGTCACCAAGGAAAAAGCGCATATCTACGGTCATCTGGGGTTTAACCGCGTCAATCTCGGTATCCAGGACACGCAGGCCGAAGTCCAGGCGGCGATCAACCGTGTTCAGCCTATGGAGATGATCCTGGCCTCCATGGACACGCTGCGTGGCCAGGGCCTGACTTCACTCGGTATCGACCTGGTCTACGGCTTGCCGCATCAAACGTCGAAAAGCCTGCAACGCACGCTTGACGACGTCATGCGCCTCGATCCCCAACGCATCAGCGCCTTTTCGTACGCGCATGTACCTTGGGTAAAAAAGCACCAGCGCCTGCTCGATGAGAAGGCTTTGCCGGATTTAAGCGAAAAGGCGCTGCAATATTTGCAGATCGACACACAACTGGCGGCTACGGGCTATGTTGCGGTCGGCATCGATCACTTCGCAAAGCCCACGGACGGGCTAGCGAAGGCGTTGGCGACGAGGACCCTGCGCCGCAATTTCATGGGTTATACGGACCTGCCGAACGATCGGCTGATCGCATTCGGCGCTTCATCGATCAGCGAACTGGATCAGGGGATCGCCCAGAACATTCCGCAGGCGACAAGCTATCGCAACCTCGTCGCCGGTGGAAAACTGCCAACCGTGCGTGGCTGGAGCTATCGCGGAGACGATGCCGTGCGCCGCGAAGTGATCGCCAGCCTGATGTGTTACTTCGAGGCCGACATCGCGGCGATTCTCCGTCGTCACGGCCTGCCTGAGGATTATCTCGATGAGGACGTCGCGGCGCTCCAGGAATTCACCGCCGCCGGTCTGGTAACTGTGGCGCATCGGACGGTAAGGTTCGACGCGCCGCTGAAGATGCTGGTTCGCTCGGTCGCGGCGGTATTTGACCAGTATGCCCGCGGCCCGGCGGACGGGCACCGGTATTCACGCGTAGCATAAGGAAGCGCCAGCCGCGGGAACGGCTGGCGCTGGATCTTTATCTCGGCCGGCTTGGAATAGAGGGGGCGGCCGGAAAATGCTAGATCGGGACGGGTTTAGATGGAAACACCATTCCGATCTAAGTTCTTGCTTTGTCGCGATATTTTGGCGAAAACCGCTGGCACTTTTCGCCATATCGCTCTTAGCTTGTCAGATTTTCCAGGGCTTCCCAGCGCAGGACCTCGATCTGGCGCGAGGACATAAGGCGAATGATGCGTTCCGTTTTCAGCTTTGTCAGCACACGTGATACGGTTTCGATCGTCAGGCCAAGATAGTCGGCAATGTCGGTCCGCGACATGAGCAGTTCGATAGGACTGTGGCCGTGAACGTCCTGACGCTCGGCCATTTCCAGCAGAAAGCCGGCGACGCGGCCTAAAGCATCGGTGCGGCCGAGCGTCAGCAAATGGTCATGGGCGCGGCTTAGGGACCTGAGGGCCAGGGCCAGGAGTTCGCGCGACAGATCGGTTTCACTGCTCGGACGCAGGACCTCCAGGCCAACGGCGCTTACGGCATCCGCGAAGAAGTGGCGTTCCGTGCCAGATTCGAAGCCAAAGACCTCACCCGGCATGTGAAAAGCGCAAATCTGGCGCCGGCCATCGGCCAGCAGGCGATAGGTGCGTACGACGCCGAACACCACCTGAAAAAGTCCGCCGGCCTTGTCGCCTTCGGCATAGATCTCTGCTCCGGGCGTAAAGGTAAGGGTTGGGTTGCCGGTAACGTGGCCGAAAGCGGCGCCGTGGCTGGTGGGCTTAACAATTATGGGCATGGCGTCGAACATGGGGCACTCCGTGAAACCGTTTGTCGACAGCACTTTTTGCGCGAATCCGGTGTGCGCGAAATTCGGTTTTATCCCTACGTATTGCTACGTAGTCGGCGTCGCCAGCGCGGCATGCAGGGCGTTGGCCAGGTCATGGTTAAGCAGGGGCTTTCGAACCAGGATCGCGCGTTCGAGCCCGGGAGGCACGGTCGGACGACTTGCCAGAACGACCAGTTTCGCGCCAAGCCGTTCCAGTACGCCGTTGTCGCGAAAACCTCTTGGAAAGCTGCCGTGGTCGATGATCATGACCTGACTCGAGCCAATGTCGTCTCCCAACTGCCAGTGCGAGCGGGTGTCGACGTCAAAACCTTCGGCCTTCAGCATGAAGGCGAGCGAATGCATCAGGTCTGCATTGGGGGCGACGACCAGAATCCTGGCGCGTGGAGCGGAACTATCCATGCCGCTTTACTAGCGGACCGCGAAAACCGGGCATTGATCTGCGTCAAATTGTCTTTAGGTCAACGGTGAGCGTCATGCGCACAAGTTCGGGAAGGCTCTTTGCCTGCATCTTGTTCATGATGCTGGCACGGTGGACTTCCACGGTGCGCGGGCTGATCTGCAGGTCATAGGCAATCGTCTTGTTTGGCAGGCCGGCGACGATGCCGGTGAGAATTTCGCGTTCGCGCGCCGTCAGGTGTGACAGCCGCTGGCGTACCTCGGTGTCACCAGCCGGCGCGGCGCCCCGGGCATCGGCGTGAGCACTGGCGCGGCGGATGGCTTCGATCAGCACTTCGTCCTCAAACGGCTTTTCGATGAAGTCTGTCGCGCCGGCCTTCATCGCGGCCACCGCCATGGGCACATCGCCGTGACCGGTGATAACAATGGCCGGGACACGAAGGCCGCGCGCCGACAACGCCTCCAGCAGCTCCACGCCGTTTATTTCCGGCATGCGCAGGTCGGTCACAAGGCAAATCAGGTCCGGATCACCGAGCGCATCCAGAAAGGCGGTGCCGCTTTCATGCACGCGAACCGCAAAGCCCGAACTCATCAGCAGGAAGGCCAGCGAAGACCGGACCGGTGCCTCATCATCAACGATATGTATGACGCGCTCGTTCATTCCTCGTCCTCATTGTCCATGTCTTCGTACAACACCGGCAAGGTGAACCGGAAGGTCGCTCCGCCATTTTTGTTGCGCCGGACGCTGATTTCGCCATCATGCGCCTCGATGATGCGCTTGGATATGGCCAGGCCGATGCCCATGCCGCCCGGCTTGCTGGTTACGAATGGCTGGAACAGCTGTTGGGCGATGTCGTCGGCGATGCCGGGGCCGGTATCGGCAACTTCGACACCAACGGTGTGTGGATCAGTCATCTCAGTGGTGAGGGTCAATTCCCGACGCTCGGACTGATGCATGGCTTCGCTGGCGTTACGGATGAGGTTGATCAGCACCTGCTGGATCTGCACGCGGTCGGCCAGAACGGCGTCGGCCCCCGCATGATACTCGAAGAGGGTCTTGATGCCTTTCTCCTTGGATCCGGCCAGGGCCAGGGCTGCTGCTTCCTCGATGATCGAACGCAGGCTGTCGCGCTTCATCTCGGTGGCGCCGTGCGTTGCGGACGCGCGCAGGTGATGAATGATCTTACCGGCGCGCAGCGATTGTTTTGCCGCTTCTTCCAGCGCGGATCGCACCATTGGCGCCGGTTCCGCGGTGGCGTTCTTAAGCAGGCGAATACTCCCCTGGACATAGTTGGCGATGGCGGACAGAGGTTGGTTGAGCTCGTGCGCCAGGGTAGAAGCCATTTCACCGAGTTCGTTCAGGCGCGACAACCGCGCCAGTTCACCGTGTAGTTGCTCAAGCTGAGCTTCGGCATCGGCCCTTTCAGTGAGATCGCGGATAAAGCCCGTGAAGTAGACCTTACCGGCAGAACGGAACTCGCCGACCGACAGCATGATCGGAAAGGTCGAACCGTCGGCGCGCTGAGCGGCAACGACGCGGCCGATACCAATGATGCGCTTCTCGCCCGTCGCCAGGTAACGATGCATGTAGCCGTCGTGTTCGGCCCGGTAGGGCTGTGGCATCAGTATATCGACATTGCGGCCGCGCACCTCGGCTTCGGTGTAGCCGAACTGACGCTCCGCCGCGGCGTTGAAGGAGATGATCAGGCCTGCTGCGTCGATGACGATGCCGGCGTCCGGCACGGTTCTCAGGATGGCGCGGACCTGCTCATCGCTTTCATCAAGCCTTTCCCGCGTTTCCGCCGTCCGGCGGCGCATGCCTTGGAGAACCTCCCCCGTCCAGGCGATGAAAGCACCGATCAGCGCGTAGACAATCACGACGGCAAAGCCGCTCGCCGATACCGGCATGGCGATGATGAGAGAAAGAATTATGGACAATGTCGTCGCAGCGAGCCCCGGGCCCAACCCGCCGAGGACGGCGGCAGCCAGGATCGCTGGAACATAGACGGCAAAGGCGGCATAGCCACCGATCAATGGGGTCAGTATCTCGCGCAGGAGGAAGGTTGCGGCGGGTGCGACAACAGCGACGATATACGCCGGCAAGCCGGCGTATTTTCCGGCCAGCATATTGTCGTAAAAGGTTTTTCGCCTTTCCTGGAAATGATCGAAAAGACTTTGCAAGGTCAATCCCGGGTATAAAGAACGACAATAGCGCCCCTATCCAGGGGCAATTCACAAATGAAATGCCGTGATACTATCGGGCAGGTCAAGTGTGACAATTCGATGCGAGCTATCTTAGGTCGAGCACTTCTTTATTCGGCTGCGCCGGGACTTCGTAGATCGTGCTGCGGCGCCCCTTAGCCGGGCCGCCGCGATGGCGAATGGCAGTACTGACTTCCAGCCCACTTTTGGCCGCGATAAAAAACGCAATGCGATGAAAAATTGACCTTCGTCAATCGTCGAATGAATACACCTGCTATGCGTTCCAGAGCGATATGGCGAAAAGTGTCAGCGGTTTTCGCCATATCGCTTGGTGAACGAAGGTGAGGGAGTGGGTTATGGGCGTTAAAAAAGAAATTGTGCTCGCCACCGATTTTTCTGAAGGGTCCCGAAAATCTCTGCTCGCAGCGGCACAACTTTTTCCCGCTTCCCGGATTAACCTGGTGGACGCCTATGAGATATTCATGGATGCATGGTGCCCGCCACACCTGGCAGATAGATATCGCGAAGTAAGTCAAGGTGAGATTCAGAAGTTTATTAGGCAGGCGGAGATTCCCGAGAGTGTGAGGCAACGCATCCGAGTCGTATCTGCAGATGGAACGCACCGCGGCGAGTTGTAAGCCGCAAAAGCGATAAAGGTTGCCCTTTATTGTTCCTCATCGCTTTACTCGCAGGTCAGGACTGCGGCCACAGGACCTGAAGTTGATTATCGACGAAGGTGACGCCATCGACCGCGCCAGCGCTTGTCACCGCAAGGGTGCGTTCTACATTGGTATTTACGCTGCCGGTAAGTGTTACCTTGCCGCCGTAGACCGAAACCTCAAGACTGGAAGGTATGCTGCTCAGATCACGCGCGAACGCCTTGCGGATGTGGTCGCGGACGACGGCCGCCGGCGGGTCCGCCCTGTGGTTGATCATAACCGATACGCCCGAGACACCGTCCAGTCTCCGAATCTGATGCTCGACCTCGCGGTTCAGGAAGAAGCTGTCGACATTGCCCGAGACAGTCACCCAGCCCTTTTCGACCTGTATGTGCAGTCCCGTGGCTTGAGGGACGTGCAAACGGAGAATCGCCGAGACGTCGCGCGCCAGAGCCAGATCCTTGAATTCGGTCTCAGGTGGCGGGCCAACATCCAGATCAACGGCAACTGCTACGACGCCTGTCACAGCCTGGATACGCGCCACCACTTCCGCCTTCTGCTCGACGGTCCAGACCCTGCCGCTGACGGCGACAATTCCGTCCTGCACGGTGACAGTGAGACTGTCCGCCTCGATCGAGGCGTCGGCGTCCAATGCGGCAATAATCCTATCATGTATATCCGTGTCCGGCATGTGTCATCCTCCAGACTTCAACATTGCGCCGCGACTTTGAAATGTCCTTGACCGAAGTCAAAAGGATGCAACGCGGCGCGCGGACTCTGTGCCGGTACGTGTCGCGGCGGTCGCGTGGGTTTGATCCACGTCAAATTAGCGGGGGCGTTCCGCTGGTACAGGTCCGGAGTGCTTTGAATGGGATCTGAGCGATCATGCGCCAGCCTCTGCTTCTCGCTCTGTTGTTCCTGGTCTGCGCATGTGCATCACCAGCCTTGCAAATAGCGAGCCCGCTGCCACCAGACGGCGCGCGGGACGCCATAGGTGCGAAAATACCGGACGATCCAGACGGTTCGCGGAGCCGTGGATTGGGCGCGGCAATGGGCCTTTACCTGCAGAGGGTTTCAGGGGTGCATTTGCCGGAGGATAGCCTTGCGGAGCACGACGACACGGCGCGGCGCGTAATGTGGATGCTGAAAAGAGGGCAGGGGCGGTCCTGGGGGCATCCGCAGACCGGCTTTTCCGGCCGCGTCACGGCGACGTCGAAAACCTTCCATGACGCAGGGGGAGCGACATGCCGCGGCTTTCGGGACGAGCTTACCACGCCGCAAGGCGCGCTTTCTGTCACGACAGGGATCGCCTGTCTTTACGGACGTGTCTGGATCGTCACCGCCCAGCCATAGGAGGAATATCATGTCAAGAGTGGCCATCGTCACAGGGGGAACGCGGGGTATCGGCCTGGCGACTTGCCGCAAGCTCGCGGCGGAAGGCATCAAGGTCGTGGCCTTCTTTGTCGCTGACGGAGATACTGCTGCTCAGGCGGCCCGGGAGTACGGGTTCCATGCCATCCGGTGCGACGTCAGCGATTACGAGCAGTGCCGGCAGGCCGTCGCCACAGTCGAGCAAACACACGGCCCCGTCGACATACTGATCAATAATGCCGGCATCACTCAGGACGGCATGTTGCACAAGATGACCGTAGAGCAGTGGGATCGGGTGTTGCGAACGGATCTTTACAGCGTTTTCAACATGACGCGGCAGGTCATTACGGGCATGCGCGAGCGCGGACACGGGCGGATCGTAAGCATCTCCTCGGTCAACGCCCAGAAGGGCCAGCCCGGCCAGACCAACTACTGTGCCGCCAAAGCCGGCATCATCGGCTTCAGCAAGGCCCTGGCGCTTGAATGCGCGGCAAAGGGTGTGACAGTCAATGTGGTGGCGCCCGGTTACGTTGCGACCGATATGGTCGCCGCCGTGCCGGCAGACATTCTGGAAAAGATCAAACAGTCTGTGCCTCTCGGCCGGCTGGGCGAACCCATGGAAATCGCGCGCTGTGTCGCTTTTCTTGTGTCGGAGGATGCCGGCTTCATCACCGGCGCAACGCTGGCGGTCAATGGCGGATTATACATGAGTGGCTGAACTGATACCTAATCGCGGGCCTTTAGCGTCTTCAGGTAGGCGATGATACCCTTGCGGCGCTTGGGATCGTCGAAGTTCATCGGCATGCTGGTGCCAGGATGCAAGGTCATGGGATTGGTTAGAAACCGGTCGAGCCGCCCCTCGGTCCAACGCAACCCGCGCCGGCGGGCGCGTTTCAATGGCTCGGAATAGTCATACCCCTCGACTGAGGCGACCGGGCGTCCGACGACGCCGAACAATGCAGGGCCGTTGTCATTGAGCATGTGCTCGCTGTTGTCGTGGCACAGGCTGCAATGGTCATCGTAGATCTGGCGGCCCAGGGCGATCTCGGCCGGACTGCCGGTTCCGGCAGCAGCGGACGTAGCGATCAATGCGACGCACAAAGGAACGGAATAACGCATGGGATTCTCCTGACTCGAGCACAAGATTACCTCAATCCGGCGCCTGTGAATTGACGGCGATCAAATTCACAAAGCCATGCCGTTGCGAGGGCAAAAATTGATCGGCGTCAAGGTGCGCGCCTTGGAGTCTGCGACTCTGCCGCGACGAAAAGGAGACAAGCGATGTCGATCAAATCCATTCTGTTCACTTACGGCGGCCTTGGGCACGAGGCGGGAGCCCTGGACGCCGCCCTGTCCATGGCGCATGCCTATCGGGCCACGCTTCGGATCCTGCACGTGGCCCCCCCGCCGATCATGCCATACGTTCTGGGCATCCCGGAATTTGCCTACGCCGTCGCCGGCGACCAAACCTTGCTGGACACGCTCGAAACCGATGCGCGCTCGCTCGCTGACAACGCGTGGAAGACAGCCTCCGCGGCATGCCAGAAACAGGTTGTACCCCTTCGTAAGGGGTTGAGTGACATGGTGCCGGGACAGGCGCAAGCCACCTACCGCACCATGGTCGGCGAAATCGGAGCCTGCCTGCCCAGGGAGGCCCTGACAGCGGACCTTGTGATTAGTGCCCATGAAACCCATCCCGCCGCGGACCTGAAGGAGCCGCTCGCGGCCTTGTTCGAAGCGGGCCGGCCCATCCTCCTCTTGCCACGCGATGCCGCGGCGCCGTTTCCAGGCTCGGGGCACGCCAATACCGTCGTCCTTGCCTGGGACGGCAGCCGCGCCGCGGCCAAAGCCCTGCGCGAAGCGGTGCCGCACATGATGTACTGCAAGGATGTCTTTTTGCTGCGCATCACCGCGCCGCACGATCCGGAGGATGCTGTCGCGGAAGAGGATGTCCTGGCCTATCTCCGCAGTCATTGCATAACCGGACAATTCGTCCACGCGGACAAGGACCGCCGCGGTATCGGCGAGGCGATCGTGGAAGAGGCGGCCGCCTTGCGGGCGGACATGCTGATCATGGGGGCGTATGGCCACGGGCATGTCCGGGAGATGCTCTTTGGCGGAGCCACCGATCACGTCGTCAAGAATGCGGCATTGCCGCTGCTGCTGGTGCGTTGACATGCACAAGCGCATTCTCATCCTGAACGGTAATCCGGCACGCCAACGCCGGTCCTTCAGCGAAGCCCTGGCGCAGGCTTACCGCGACGGCGCCGTGGCCGCAGGCCACGAAGTGCGCCAGGTCAAACTCGCGGACCTGAGCTTCGACCCAATCCTGCACGAGGGCTATCATGGACACCAGCTGCTGGAGCCGCACCTGTCAGAGGTGCAGGATTTCATACGCTGGGCCGAGCACCTCGTCTTCATTTATCCCATGTGGCAGTTCGGCGTACCGGCCCTGGTGAAGGGTTTCTGCGAGCGCGTCTTCACGCCTGGCTTTGCCTATGAAATCTCCGCGGAAAATCCCCTGAACGCGGCGCTTCTGAAGGGACGCTCCATCCGGTTGATCCAAACCATGGGCATGCCGGGCGCCTTTTACGCGGTTGTGTACCGTGCCCATGGCGGCAAGGCCTTCCAGGCTCTGTTCAGTTTCTGCGGATTCAAGCCTGTGAAACTGTCAATCATGGGAATGGTCGAGGGCGAGGACAGCCGCAACGCGCATCTGGCCCATGCGCGGCGAATGGGGAAGCGCGGTATTTGATCGGGGTCAAGAGCTTTGGGAAGAAAAGAAGCCACAGTGTGTCGAGGCCCGCAATCCATGAACGCGTACAATCGCGGTTACGCCGGCCTTCAAGGAGAGCATGAGATGACAACCGATCCAAAGCCCAGCACGCCGGCGGCCGGCAATGTCGATTGCTATAGCCGGGTAGTCGGCGGAGACGGCAGCGAATTTACGATCGTCCCGCCAGACACGGCAGCCAGCCGTCAGGAGCCCACCCAGGTTTACCCCAGCAACGAGGAACTGCCAGACGACGTCCGCGCTGTCCTTCCGCCGGTTGTGCAGACGCTTTATCGCGAAGCCTATAATCGTGCTTTCAGTGCCTACAGCATGCCGCTCCGGCGCGGCCTTGTAGCCAGCCATGACCAGGTTGCGAGGCAGGCCGCATGGAAGGCGGTGAAACGGCTGTATACCCAGATCGGCACGACGTGGGTGCGCAAACGAACCTAAGTCTCTGTTGTCTATGCACGGGAAAAAAAGACCGCCTCCGAAGGGAAGCGGCCTTTTTTTGTCCGTCCGGGAATTGGCGAAGGGACGGACCGGCGGCATGGCTGAAGGAACGGCCATGCCAGCCGCGGGTTCCGGCGGAAAGGGGGCGTACGGAACCTGCCCGCCGGAATGGGGTCAGGCCACTTCGCGGATGTCGATCTTTCGTGCCTGAGTGCCCTCGGCGCGGCGCGGGATCTTGACCGTTAGCAAACCGTTTTTCATCTCTGCATTGATGTGTTCGAAGTCGGCATCCTTCGGCAGGTCAATGAGGCGCTGGAAGCTGCCAAAGCTCCGTTCACGCCGATAGAAGCCCTTGCCTTCGCTCTGAGTGTCCTGACTTTTTTCGCCTTTCAGCGTGATATAGCCATCGCCTGCCGTAACCTGGATGTCGGGCGAGGCCAGCCCCGGTAGTTCGGCCGTTATCGTGTAGCTATCTTCGGCCTGGGCAATATCGATGGCCGGCTGAGGCGCGAACAGACCGGTCGATAGGCGGTTCAGTGTCGGCAGGCCGAGATCACTGAAAAAATCGTTGAACAGGCGATTGACGTCCCGTTGCAAGTCCCGCACGGGGTCGTCGCCCTGGCTAACCGGGACGGACGGTTGGGACGGGGAAGCAGACACTTGGTTCATTGTGGTCTCCTTGTAAAGTTCTCGCTGTCTGGAACAGCGTGCCGGCAGGCTATGCGGCGGCGCCGGCGACGCGTTGATGCGGATCAAATGCCAGCGAATAATGGTTATTCGGCGAAGGCGCGAAAGAGTCTCTGTGGGCCATCGGCGACCCGGGACACAAAGGGATCGAATGCTTTCGACCAGTATTCGAAAAGACCTCCGTACAGTTTGCCCGTGGCCTCGACCGAAGCGTTGAGGCTGGCTGTGGCGCGTTTCTGCAGTTCGAGGAAGTCGGCCGGCGTCCGGCATGTCATGGCTTCCCGGCCGACTTCGGCAAGGGTGGTGGCTGAGGCCGCGCACGTATCGAAATAGGACTTGGTCAATTCCGTCATGAGCTTGGCGCTCTGAGTTCCGGTCTCGATGGCAGCGGCGATGTCGCCCGTATAGATGGCGGCGCATTCGTTGGCGACCTGGCTGAATGCGTCCGAGCCTTGCTTGAGTGTTGCCAACGCCTCGTCAACGATCTGGCCGTCGCCGGACGTACTGGCTTTGGCCGGTCGGGGAGGAGAGGTGGGAGTGGTGGTATCGGCCGACATGGCGGGATCCCTACGTAGACGGTGGATGAGGCCCCAACTATAGACCCGTGCAAAGGCGGGCATTTGATCTGGATCAAACCCGTGTCTTAGAAACATGACACTGTGCGTCGTGACACCCAGGGGTGAATATGATGCAAAAACCTTTCGGCGTCTGGGCGGCGTGGTCCGCATGCGCTGCCAGCCTGATTTACGGTGTGTTTCAGCTCCTCCAGGTGACCGGTATGATGCCGGACCCTTGGGACCGCGTGTTGATTTTCGTGCCATCCCTGTTGCTGGCCCCGGCGTTTGTCGCGGCCATGTCTGCCCTGCATGTCGCCGCGCCAGCAGGGCGGGAGAGTTTCACCTTAAGCGCGCTTGCCTTGGCGATCATGTACGCCGTCCTGGCAAGCATCGTATATGTGACGCAACTTGGCGTGGTCATTCCGCATGAACTGCAAAACGATGCGGCTCCCTCCATGGCGCTGGCGTGCTGTTCGCAAGGCGCGTTCATGACGGCGCTAGACCTTCTGGGGTACACCTGGATGAGCGTCTCCACCTTGCTCGCGGGGTGGGCCATGACGGGGCAAGCCAGGCGGTGGATGATTGCCAACGGTGTGCTTGCCCCCTTTCTGATCGCGCAACTGGCGTGGCCGCAGCTCATTGCCGTGGGAGCACTGTGGCTGATCACCTTTCCAGCCGCCATGGCCAGCCTCGCTATCATGCTTGCCAGCCACCCCGCGCGGATACGATCCGGTTAGCCGATGCCATTTGACGCCGATCAATGCCGTCACACACGATTGTGTGAGACGCTGATCGCTGTTGAGGTCAGGGGATATTCATGTGCTTTTCTGCGCCCGTCAGCTTTACGGCAAGCGCGTTTCTTATAGGCGTTGGTTTGGTCACGCTCCGCCAGCCCCTGCCGCCCCGGGAACGGCCGTTCGCAACCTTGCCGTTACTGTTCGGTATGCAACAATTTATCGAAGGCGGCCTATGGGTGCGCATTCCTGCTTTCGGAAACGATACATCGACATTCTTGCTCATTCAGGCCTATGCCCTGTTCGTTGGAAGCGTTTGGCCGGTACTCGTCCCGATAAGTCTCCGATGTCTTGAGCCGGCCGGGTATCGCCGGCAGATTCTTGATGGCCTGACGGCCCTGGGGCTTGTCATGGCAATCTACACTGTCGGCGTTAGCCTGTCGCAAGGCTTTACCGCGGGGATTGCCGGGCAATGCATCGTCTATGGCAATCCCGCGGGGACATGGCCTGGGATGCTGGCCCTCTATGCCGCGGCCGTTTGCGCGCCATTCTTCATCAGCAGTGACAGGCGCATTCAAGGAATTGGCGCGGCGCAACTCATGGGTCTTGCGATCGCCTATGGCTTTTACAGGAATGCGCTGCCATCGGTATGGTGCTTCTTCGCAGCCATCGTCAGCGCCTTGATCTACATACGGGGGCGCAGCGTGGTCGCGATGAAGATGCAGGCCATTACACCCTGAGCAGCGATGCGACTTCAAGCGCCATGGCGCGTTCTTCATTCGCAGCCACTACATGAACCTCGAATGGCGGTAGCCAGGCCAGCGAGGAGAGAATAGCTTCCCGCACCTGCACTGCATGCGCGCCGATGCCGCCTGTGAAGATGAGCCCGTCCATCCCCCCCAGCCGTACCGCCATGGCGGCAATGTATTGGGCGGTCTTTGCCGCGAAAAAGGAAAGGGCGAAGATTGCCTGCGGGTCGGCGCTTTCCATTAAGGTTTTCACGTCGCTGCTTATCCCCGACAATCCTTTCAACCCGGATTCCCTGTAGAGCAGGGCTTCAACGGCATCGACGGAAAGGCCGAGGGCCTTCTGCAGATAAAGAACAACGCCGGGATCGATCGCGCCGCACCGCGTCCCCATAGGCAGGCCGTCAAGCGCCGTCAGGCCCATTGTCGTGTCGATACTGCGCCCGGCCAGCATTGCGCACAGGCTGGCGCCGTTGCCAAGATGCGCCACGACCACACGTCCGTCGTGCAGATGTGGCAGGTGCGTTTCCACATGCTGACGGATCCAGGCGTAAGACAGACCATGAAAGCCGTAGCGTCGCACGCCGCGCGTCCTGACACTGGCCGGAAGCGCGAATTCCGTGGCCAGCCTATCTTGGTGTGCGTGAAAGGCTGTATCAAAACAGCCGTACTGCGTGACCCCGGGCAAGTGGTTGCCGACCAGAGCTACGGCGTTTAACGCGTCTGGCTGGTGCAGCGGCGCCAACGGAACAAAGGTTTCAAGACGGCGCATGACATCGGGTGTCAGCTCCGTGGCCCGATCGTAATCCGGCCCGCCGTGGACGATCCGATGTGCGACAGCGGCAATGCGGTACTGTGTGTTCGCTTTGATCCAACTCAGGACAGCGTTGACGGCGTCGCCTTGTGTCGTGTCCGGCGGCAGGCTGCGTGCGGGTGCGTCCGCCAATCGAAAAGCGGGCGCGGCGCCGATGCCGTCAATGCTTGCACCGCCAATTTCGGACAGCTCGGCATCCAGGGCGAACAGGCGAAATTTCAAGCTGGAAGAACCCGCATTGAGGGTCAGAAGGGCAGTCTTCTTGTCAGGCGTCATTTGAACAATCCGCGTCGGCGCGCATCTGCCAGGTGCAGGGCGCAGGCGCACGACATCAACCGTGTCTCCGCCGAGTCCGAGCGACTGGTCAGAATAATGGGAACGCGCGCACCAAGCACGATACCGGCTGCCTTGGCATTGGCCAGGTAGATGAGTTGCTTGGCCAGCGCATTTCCGGTCTCGATATCCGGCGCGACCACGATGTCGGCGTCCCCGGCCACGGTCGAGACGATACCCTTCTCGGTGGCGGCTTCTCGGCTGATGACGTTGTCGTAGGCCAGTGGGCCATCGATCACCGCATCCTGGATTTGGCCCCGGTCGGCCATCTTGCAAAGTGCCGCCGCATCGATCGTCGACTTCATGGCGGGGGTGACGGTTTCGACTGCCGACAGAACCGCCAGCTTAGGCTTGCGCGCGTCGCCGAACAGGCTACGCCAGAGCGCGATGGCATTGCGGCATATATCTGCCTTCTCCAACAAGCCGGGCGCGATGTTTACGGCCGCGTCCGTGATAATGAGGGGTTTGGGGTAGCTCGGCACATCTAGCACATAGGCGTGGCTTACCCGGCGTTCGGTGCGCAAGCCGTATCCTGGTGTAATGACGGGTTGCAGGAGCTCATCAGTATGCAGCGCGCCTTTCATCAAGGCGTCAACGTGACCGGATGCCGCGAGGTCCACCGACTTTTCCGCCGCCGCATGGCTGTGTTCGACATCGATCACCTCCCAGTCACGGATGTCGATGCCGCCGGCTGCCTCAAGAATCCGTGGCTTGGGACCAACCAGAACTGGTATGATAAGGCCGCTTTCTGCCGCTGCTCCCGCAGCCTGAAGTGTCTCGTGGGTGACCGGATGTACGATGGCCACCTTGAGGCGCGGCAGTGCCTTGGCCCGGTTCAGAAGCCCGGCGTAGAGATCATGGCCTGTGGTTTCGCTGCGGTAGGGCATGGAGTTCACCGTTGATGGACATAAAGGCCTGGGGCCTCGTCGATAGGAGGGTAGGCTGTATTGCCTGGGGGACGGGCGGGGACGGAAGCGTCGCTGCCATGAGCGACCAGCCACGTTTGCCAGGCACTCCACCACGAGCCGTCACGCCTCTCCGCGTGAAACAGCCAGGCTTCTGGAGACAGGTAGGGTGCGTTCGCGTCTTGATCTGCGAGACGGTAGAAGCGGCCGGCATGTCCGGGTTCGCTCACTATGCCGGCATTGTGTCCGCCATTGGTCAGCACAAAGGTCACGGGGCCTGAAGTCATGAGATGGATCTTGTACACGGATCGCCAGGGCGCCACATGATCGCTCTCGGTTCCAACACAAAATATCGGGAGACGGATGTTTTCAGGGGCGACCGTTTCGTCCAGGACCGTGAAGTGCCCGTCTGCGAAGGCATTGTTCAGAAACAGCTCTTCCAGATATTCGCTGTGCATGCGGTAGGGCATGCGTGTTGCGTCGGAATTCCATGCCAGCAGATCGAACATTTCCGACCGCTGCCCGAGCCAGTAGTCCCGCACCAGATGTGACCAGATGCTTTCGTTCGATCGTAGCATCTGGAACGCGCCAGCCATCTGCCGGGTATCCAAATAGCCTTGAGCCCGCATCATATTCTTCAGGTAGGCGACCTCCGACTCGGTTATGAAGACAGTAATCTCACCGGCTTCTCGAAAATCACCTTGTGCCGCAAACAGCGACAGGCTCTGGACGCGGGCATCGTTGCGGCGTGCCAGCCATGCGGCGAAGATCATGGCCAGAGTCCCCCCAAGGCAATAGCCTGCCAGATGCACGGGCGTATCCGGAATAATGGACGTGACGACATCCAGCGCGGCCTGGGCGCCTTCGCGGAAATAGTCATCCATGCCCCTGTCGCGGTCGGCGCCGCTCGGGTTCTTCCAGGAAATCATGAACACCGTGTGACCGTGGCCGACCAGCCAGCGGACCAGGGAATTTTCCGGAGACAGATCCAGTATGTAGTATTTCATGATCCAGGCGGGAATGATCAGGATGGGTTCCCGCTTAACCGTTTCCGTTTGCGGGGCGTATTGAATCAATTCGATCAGGTCGTTCCGGAATACGACCTTCCCCGGAGTGACTGCGACCGTCTGCCCCGGCTGGTACGCGCGCGTGCCGGGCAGGGGTTGTCCCGTTATTTGCCGCTGCCAGTCGTCGAAGACATGCAGCAGACCCTTGACCAGGGTTTGACCGCCAGAGCGGAGCGCCGCATGGCGGATGTCCGGGTTGGTTGCAATAAAGTTGGCGGGCGACAGGGCATTCAGGATCTGATGCGCGACAAAGTTCACGCCGCGCTCATGTTCCGCGGAGAGGCCGGGAATCGCGGTCGTCGCCCGGTCCCAGAAGGCCTCGGCAAGACGAAAGCCCCGCACATAGTTGCGCCAGGGCCAGCCGCGCCACAGATCCGATGTAAAGCGGGAGTCCCGAACGTGCGCCGCTTCGCTGAAGTGATCCCGTGCATGTACGAACGGGAAGACCAGCAGTTCGGCCTGTCGGCCTGGACACAAGGCAAGGTGCGTCATCCAGGCGACATACATTTCTGTCAAACCTGCCGGCGTCAGGCCTAATGTAAACCGTGACAGCCATCCCTGGTAGGTCTGATCGGTCTGCTCGCCGAGCGCGCGCATGGCATCGGCCGCAGGGCTTGGAACCAGCTCGGATGGGACGATGGTCTCGATTTTCATGCATAGCTCCCTCGTTGGAACAGTTGCCATGAAACCGGTGGTTTTGACTTGAGGCAGATCAAATCGTCACCTCGCATGACCCATGCACACCTGTAGGCACCGGGGCGGATTGATCTGGGTCAAGGCTGTGCAACCATTATCCCACTACGATTATTGTATGAAACGGCTGTTCCATCTTGTATGTCTCGTTGCGTCGGTCGTTTTAGGCCCATTTCCCACCTTTGCGCAGACCTTGCCGGACGGCGATCTGGTTGGGACATCAGTGGTTCACACCGCCGTCAAGGGCGACACCGTGGCAAGCATTGCCCGACGGTATGACGTCGGGACAGTGGAGCTTCTGGCGGCTAATCCTGGCATCAAAGAGCGCAGGCTGGACGCAGGAGTCGCGTTGACCATTCCTGGCCGGCATGTCCTGCCGGCGGGGGCGCGGAACGGCATTGTCATTAATCTGTCTGAGTTGCGGCTATTCTATTTTATGCCCGATGGCCGGATCATGACCTTTCCCGTGAGCATCGGCAAAGCGGGCTGGGACACCCCGGTAGGATCGACTTTCGTCAAGGGGAAACGGAAAAATCCCGTCTGGATACCGCCGCCGTCCATCCGTGCGCACGCGCCCGGCCTTCCGCAGGTCGTACCTGCCGGACCCAATAATCCACTCGGACGCCACGCGCTCTATCTCGGCTGGGAC
Source organism: uncultured Asticcacaulis sp. (assembly GCA_946482045.1). The sequence goes on along the minus strand of CAMLPZ010000005.1, from coordinate 9,970 downwards.
AGGTACCTCATTCATGGGACCAATGATCCGACCAGTATTGGAAAATCCGTTAGCCATGGCTGTATTCGCATGTATCCCGAGGACGTTGCTACGTTGTTTGAGCAGGTGCCCGTGGGCACGCCGGTGACCTTCGTCGATGAGCCGATGAAATTAGGTCGCTCGGGAGACACGCTTTACCTCGAGGTCACGCCGACCCAGACACAAGGCCGGCGAATTGCTGCTTTCCGGGCGCCTGAGCCAGTGCCGGAAGATGACAAGAGTCTGAGTGAACTCGGCATTCTCCTGTTGGTTCTGCAAATGGTAGGCGCCGAAATCGACTACGACGCGGCCGGGAGGACCGTCCGCGAGCATACTGGCGTCCCTACAGCGATCGGTCGCTAAATCAGGCTCCTAAAACGTGTAAGCCGGTTTTTCGGATCAAGCATGCACCATTACACGTGGCGCCATGGATTGGGCGCCCCGGCGCGGTCAACAGGATTCGTCGTGTACGCCGAGAAGATCACAGAGGCGGTCGAGAAACGGCAATTGGCCTGGCAGGATGTGCTGGCGCGCTTCCTTAAGCGAAAACCATTCTGCCCGGTCGAGCTCAGGAAAAGCAGGATATCGACCGCTGCGTGGCGGCCATTCAAGAATGAATGGATTACTGCGCAGCGTCGAGACGTCGAAATCCTGGTTGACGGCGAAAGCCGTAAGACGCTTGCCTGACGGCTGGCGTACTTCACCCAGAGCGATGAGTGGACCGGTAACGCTTTGGCCAGTCTCCTCGGCGAATTCGCGCCTGGCAGCATCTTCAGGGCATTCCGGCGGCTCGAACTCACCCTTGGGAATGGTCCAGGCGCCGTGGTCGCGCCGTTGCCAGAATGGCCCACCCGGATGCGCAAGCATGACCCGCAAGCCGTCGGCTTCGGTGCGGAAAAGAAGAATGCCTGCACTGGTTTTAATCATGGTCGACACATGGCCCTGACGGGCGGTCATAGCAAGACACAAGCGAATTGAGCGTGATCAAATCGCGACGTCATGCGTGCGCTAGACTGGATCGAAACGGGAGACCGCCATGTCAGTCAGGACCATTCTCTGTGTGTACCAAGGAGGTCGCGAAGAGCTCAATGCGCTGGCGAGCGCCTGTATCCTGTCCCATGCCCACCTTGCTCAGTTGCGGATCCTGCACATCGCGGAACCGCCCCCGGGCGGCATGCCGATTCCCCTGGCCGTCGCGCCGGCCTTCTCCGTGCTCAGCGATGGCGACCATCCACGCCTGGTCGAAGCCTCCGAACGGGAACGTACCGAATCGGCCTGCCATTCCGCAGCGGCATTCGCTGTGCGCTACGGTCTCAGATGGACCGAAGACGATATCACCGTCGATCCATCGACGCCCTCTGCGAGCTATCGTGTTCGTGTCGGAAGCGTGGAAGGATGGCTCGCCCACGAGGCCATGACGTGCGATCTTGTGGTTCTCAGTTACGACAACGACCCCCACGGCGACTTCTCGGCCGTCCTCGCCGGCTTGTTTCATACGCGCAGGCCCGTGTTGCTGCTGCCAGCGTCGCCGGGGCGCGTCCTTGATGTCAACGGACGTCCCGGCAACATTCTGGTCGCCTGGGATGGACGCATGGCATCGGCGAACGCGATCCTGGCATCGGTGCCTTTTCTCGTGCACGCCAAAAGAGTCACGCTTTTGACACTGGCGGGGCCGGGAACAGCCGCCGACCGAAATACCGGAACAGATATGGATGCATATCTGCGGAGCCACGGCGTCAATGCGGAACGTCTCCAGCTCGAATGCGAGAAAAGCCGGCGGGGCCAAACCCTGCTCGATACGGCGTCGTCGCGGGACGCCGACTTGATCGTCATGGGAGCCTACGGGACCAGCCATCTTGGAGAAATGCTGTTTGGCGGAGTTAGCGACCATGTCTTGAAACACGGCCGGTTTCCGCTGTTGCTCGCGCGGTGAGGGGGCTTTCATGCGCGCCATGGTCCTTCAATCTCTTGGCCGCGTGGCGGACGATTGCGCGCCGCTATGTCTGCAAGATCTGCCGGTTCCGGCGCCAATGACTGGCGAAGTGTTGATCCATGTCTCGGCGTGCGGCGTCTGCCACACAGAGCTGGACGAAATCGAAGGCAGGACGCCGCCGCCGCGCTTGCCGGTCATTCCCGGGCACCAGGTGGTCGGCCGGATCGCGCATTTGGGTGCGGGCGTCGACGGCCTGGTCATCGGGGATCGCGTGGGCGTTGCCTGGATCTTTTCCGCCTGCGGCAACTGCCTCTATTGCCGCAGCGGGCGCGAAAACCTGTGTCAGCGCTTCCAGGCAACGGGGCGGGACGCAAATGGCGGCTACGCGGAATATATCTGCGCGCCGGCCGCGTTCGTTCATACTATCCCTGACGATCTGAGCGACATCGACGCCGCCCCTTTAATGTGTGCCGGCGCCGTCGGCCACCGTGCCCTGGAGTTGAGCGAACCCGCGAATGGACAAGCGCTGGGCTTTACTGGCTTCGGTGCGTCTGCGCACCTCGTCCTTCAAATGGCAAAATACCGCTTTCCCGACAGCCGCTTCTACGTATTTGCCCGAGATCCCGAAGACCGTAAACTCGCGCAGACGCTCGGCGCGGTCTGGACCGGTACCGCCGACGCCCGTCCACCCGAATGGCTCGACGCCATCATCGACACAACACCGGCCTGGACGCCAGTGGTACAGGCGATGCAGCGATTGAAGCCCGGCGGACGGTTGATCATCAACGCCATAAGTAAGGAGGATACCGACAGGTCCGCCTTGCAGCAACTGGATTATGCCCGCGACCTATGGATGGAAAAAGGTATCAGGTCCGTGGCGAACGTGACCCGCAAGGATGTCCGCGAAGCGCTGATGTGGGCGGCCGAAGCCGATGTGCGGCCGCAAATCACAGTCTATCCCCTGGAGGACGCCAATCGCGCCTTGGCCGATCTCAAGGCCGGCCGCGGGCGCGGCGCCCGGGTTTTGACGATTACATCCGTGCCGGCGTCACGTGCTTAACGGGGTCCGCCAAAAGCGCTTAAGGGCTTCAAGCGTGAAAAGGCACACCAAGGCCGATGCAATAGAAAAGGCGATCATGTTCAGGTCAAAAGGCGCTAACTCTAGGGCTCTGCGCGCCCATGGCCATAGGACAAGCGTGCCGGCTGCTCCAGCCAACACGGCGGCGACCACCAGGAGAACCGTATTCTGCCGGGTAAAGGCCGTGAGAACGGAGCTGCTGAAAGAGCGATTGATCAGAGTCAGCATGAAGAGCACCAGTATCAGACTGGCAAACGTCAGTCCGCGCACATAGCCAGGTCCAGCAGACTGAGCCACGAGGACCGGAACGGCGAGCACGGCGAACACCGTCAGACCCTGGCCGACGCCCCACGCGAGTAGCGGCCATGGAATAAGAGGCGCTGTCGGCGCCGCTGGCGGCCGGTCCATGATGTCCGCCTCATCCGGCTCATTCTCAAAGACGAGCGTGCAGATCGGATCTATGACCAGCTCGAGCAAGGCAATGTGGATAGGCCCAAGAATGAGCGGAAACCCGAAAAGCAGCGGCAGCATGGCAATGCCGGCGATCGGCACATGAACGGCGATGATGAAGCACATGGCCTTACGCAGATTGTCATGAATCCGGCGGCCCAGGCGTATGGCCTTGACGATGGCGCCGAAGTCGTCATCCAGAAGGACCAGGACCGAAGCCTCACGCGCGACGTCTGTACCGCGCCCCCCCATCGCAATGCCGATATGCGCCGCTTTCAGTGACGGCGCGTCATTGACGCCGTCACCTGTCATAGCAACGACTTCGCCATTGGCTTTCAGGCTGTCGACAAGGCGCAGCTTTTGTTCCGGCGTGATGCGGGCAAAGACGCTGGTGCTACGGACGCGGGCCGCAAGCGTAGGCGCGTCCATACGTGTAAGTTCGTCGCCTGTGAGAATTTGGCTACCATCAATGCCGGCCTGCCCGGCGATGGCTGCCGCCGTTACAGGGTAATCGCCGGTGATCATCACGATCCGAATGCCAGCGTTGCGCGCCTCCGTCACCGCCGCGGCGACCCCGTCGCGCAACGGGTCAGCCAGCCCGATTAGCCCGATGAAGACCAAGGGAAGATCACGCTGGGAAGCAGGCAGGTCACCATCCCCGACTTTCGCGCTCGCTACGGCCAGCACGCGCAAACCCTGGCGCGCCATTGCGTCGGCGTCCGCCATTATACGCCAGCGTGCCATCTCGTCTAACCGGCACAGGTCGGCAACGGCTTCCGGGGCGCCTTTCGCGGCCGCGAATAGCTCCGCGCCCTCTCGGTGCCAGACCTGTGTCATTGCCATCAGCTCGGGCGTTAACGGGTAGGCTCGCGCCAGTTTCGCTGGCGGCGCTACCGGTTCAAGGCGCGCCGCCAGCCGGTGAAAGGCAAGTTCCATTGGATCGTATGGCTCTATGTCACTAGCCAGCCGGCCGACAAGCGCAAGCTGTCGCAACGAGTCAGACGGCGGCGCAGGCGTTACCGCGGGTTGCCAGACCTGTCCGTCGCCGAGATGCAGGCTGACGACCGACATGCGGTTCTCGGTCAAAGTACCGGTCTTGTCGCTGCAAAGGACAGTGGCGGCGCCCAGCGTTTCGATTGCCGCAGCATTGCGGGTCAGCACGCGCGCGCGCGATATCCGCCACGCACCCATGGCGGTGAAGATGGTCAGGACGACGGGAAACTCTTCGGGAAGCATGGACATCGCCAGCGCGATGCCTGAAAGAATGGCGTGCAGCCAGTCGCCCCGCACGAGCCCATAGAGCACCACCGCGCCGAGGCAAAGCGCAACCGCGCCCACCCCGAAGAGACGCGTCAGACGGCGTGTCTCGGCCTGCAGCCGTGGCGGTTCACGTTTGACGCCCGCGAGCGTTACGCCGATCTGTCCGATGCGGCTGGCGCGTCCTGTCGCTGTGACGGCGGCCAGGCCTTTGCCACGGATCACAAGCGTCCCGGAATAGACCGCGTCGGCCGGATGATGTTTCGGCACCGCCACCGATTCGCCAGTCAAAAGGGATTCGTCGACCTGAAGCGCTTGGCTGTCCACGAGCACCCCATCGGCTGCGATTCGGCCCCCTTCCTCCAGCACCATGACGTCTCCCTTGACGACCTCGCGCCCAGGTATCCGCTTGCGCGCGCCATCCCGGATAACCAGCGCCCGGGGGCTGCTCAGGTCGCTGAGGGCGGCGAGCACCTTCTCAGTCCGTGCTTCCTGCACAACGGTAATGATTACCGACACCGTGGCGAACAGGAGGAGCACGATGGCTTCGGTTGGATCGCCCAACGCCAGGTAGACAAGCCCGGCGCCCAGGAGCAGAAGCATCATGGGCTCGCGGAGGATGGCAAACGCGATCGCCAGCGTGGACCGGCTCTCCTGCGACGGAAGCTCATTGGGACCGTCTACCTTCAGGCGCGCTTCGGCTTCCGCGGTGCTCAATCCCCGGTCACGCCGGGTTGCGTCCGAAACGGTGCTCGCCGCTGTCATTGAAGGGGGAGGGGCGGTGTGTTCGGCTTGTGTGGACGGCCCATGACCCATCGCTTCGTTCCTTCTGTCGTGCGGCGACCGTATCCGGCGGCACGGTTCTTGTCTTTGACCGGTATCAAGGCGCCTGTCCGGAAGTGACGCGAACGGTAAGCCCCGGCCGGAGCGCATCACTTGGAAACAGCACGATCGGATCGCCCGGGTGCAAACCGCTAAGGACAGGGCGAAACGGACCGCTGGCTTCGCCGATGCGAACCCGTCTGAAAACAAGGCGGTGGTCGCGAACCGTGTAGACACCCCAGTCGCGCCCATCGCGAACGAGGGCGTCCGACGGCACGCGGACTGCGTTCTCCTGCCGGGCTAGGAGGACCCGCAAATCAACACGGAACCCATGGCCGAGACGCGGGGCATCCCGCGGAGCGGCAAGTTGCGCGATGACATTGACCCTTTGCTCCTCTACGCCCAGGGCCGAAACCTTCGTGCGCGCGAACGGTTCGATGCGGGTGACCGTCGCGGCGATCGGCGGCCCGCCGCCCCAGTTCTCTACGTAGGCGGGATCACCGGTATGCATGCGAACGGCATCCTGGGTCAGAAACTCCGCCACGACTTCGATGTTGTCAGGATTGCCAATGTCAAGGAGAGGAGTGCCCGCCGCGATAACCGCCTCACTTTGCTGATAAAGCCTCAGCACGTGGCCTGCCGCCGGACTTTTCACCTGGACAATCTCCCGCGTTTCGCTGTTCCCCAGCCCGGCGGCGACGCGCGCCCGCCGCAGGTCCGCCTTCCGTGCCGACAGGGTCGCGTTTGCGACCGTCAGTGCGGTGGCAGCGGCATCGAACGCGGCCTGACTGGCATATCCCTGGTCGAACAGAGCCCTTGTCCGTACGGATTGGCGGCGGGCCATCACGACATCGCCTTCCGCCGCACGTACGGCTGCGGTGGCCGCCGTGACGGCGGCGTCCGCTTCGGCGGCGCTGCGCGCATCCAGCGGCAGCGGTTGCGCGGGACGAAGGGTTGCTACGATCTGGCCTTTTTCGATCGCGTCGCCAGCCTCGACCGGAAGGCGCTGAAGGGCACCGCTCACAGGGGCGGCCACGACGTACACATCATGAATGCGAGTATGCCCTTCATCGACCAGCTCCAACTGCACGGGCCCACGCGATACCGGGACTGTCGTTACGACCGGAGCTCGGGGCCAGGCCAGCCAGGCGAGGCCCGTGGCGAGGATCAGGGCCGCACCGGCCCAAAGCCAAACACTGATCGAGAGCTTGGGAATTTTCATGGCTAATCTCTCGCTTTCAGGACGCCCACCATGTCCAGCCGGTCGACGGAACGCCGGACGATGAGCGCGGCGGCGAGGACGCATCCAAGGGTGAACGCGATAGCGAACGCATATCCCCGCGGGTTGAAGACAAAGGGAAAGGCGAAGGTCTCGGTACCGAACAGGTGGGTCAGCCAGATCGCCATGACGGTGCCGAAGGCGAGTCCGAATGGCACGCTCATGAGGGCCAGGATCGCGATTTCGCCGATCAGCACATAGCTGACTTCCATCCGGGTAAAGCCCAGGACCCGGAGCGTGGCGAGATCGCGTTCCTGCTCCGCCAGGGTCACGCGCGCGGCGGAAAAGGCTATGCCACCGGCCATGATCGCGGCGAAACCGGAATAGATGGCGGTCATCAGCCCCATATGTTCATTGAAATTCTTGCGCATTGCCTTTTCCCCCAGCGAAACGAAGCTGGCGCCCATGAGCGCGGGTGTTTTTTTCAGCTGAGCGGTGAAACGGCCGTATTCCGCACGGTCGAGACGTATGTAGGCGCCGTTGATCTGTCCGGCTTCCCGGAAAAGCCGGGCTGCGGCGTCCAGGTCCATATAGGCTGAAGATCCGATCATTGGCTCGACGATGGCCGCAACGCGGACCGGCATCCGCAGGCGCCGGCCCGTCGTCTGCTCGATGTCAATGGTGTCACCGGCGGCCGCACCGATCTGGCGGGCGAGGCTTCGCGACAGGAGAACCCCCTCTGACGGAGGCGTAATCACCGTCATCTCCCGGCTGACAAGCCGGTTCAGGCGACCCGTTGGGTCCATCCCAACCATAGCTTCAACCACTTGGTGACGCGGCCCGGTGAAAGTGACGGCATCCATCCTGAACGGTTCCGCGGAGACGACGCCCGGCAGCCGTTGGATCGCGTTGATGACGGACCTTGCGCGTGGCTCGGCCAGTGTGAGTGTGACGTCCTGACGATTGGCAAGGCCGAAATGCACATCGAGCATGTGCGTCATCTCGGCGGGAAAGGACTGGGTAACGATAATAATCGAAATGGCCAGGCCGGCTCCCAAAGAGGTCGTGGCCGCGCGGCGCGGAAAGCGCCCGATCCGTCGCACGATGATGCGCGTCTTGGCGTCCAGAAGATCGTCGAAACGTGCAAGCGCGCCTTGCCGCCGGCTGAAGCTAGCCGGCCTCGGCGGTGAAAGCGCTTCTGCCGGCGGCAATCGCGCGGCCTGGTAAACCGAGTGCCAGGCGCCTGCCCCCGCGGCGAGAAACGCGGCGGCTGCGGCAATCGCATAGGTCTGCAGGCTGGCGGTAAACTCCAGGTGCGGAAAGTGATAAAACGCCCGGTACTGGCTGGCCGTGAAGCGTCCGTACACGGTGCCGGCGAGCACACCGGCCAGCAGGCCCAGCCCGCCAAAAATCAAAGCGCTTTCGGCGTAGTGCCAGGCGATCGACAGATTGCCGTAACCCGACGCCTTCAGCAGACCGATATTGGAGCGCTCTGTCGCGATGACGCGGCCCATGGAGACATTCACGAGAAAGGCGGCGACAAGCAGAAAAAACGCCGGAATGAAGGTTGCCAGTATACCGAGCTGGTCGAGTTCCTCGCGCAGAAAGCGGTCGGACATCATGCGATCACGGCCGTGCACGCCGGTCGAGCCGAACGGACGCAAAGCCGTGTCGATCTCGGTGATGGCGCGATGTGGGTCGGAATTCGGGGCGAGGCGGATGACGGCTTCGTTGAACGCGCCGCGCATGTCGTAGGCCTGGGCGAGCGCTTCCCGCCCCATCCATAAGATGGCGAACCGTTCAGGCTGAGGGAACATTTCGCCCGGCGCTGAAACGAAAATGAACTCCGGAGAATTGGCGATACCGGTGATCGTTACGCGCTCGCGATGGCCTCGGATCACGGCGTCGAGCGCATCCCCTGGCACAAGCGCCAGCGCGGTCGCGAAACCTTCATTGACCAGGGCTTCATCGGACCGGGCAGGGTCGGGCCACCGTCCCCTGGTGAGGACAAGATCGTTCACCTTTGGACGGCCGTCGAGCGGCAAAGAGATCAGACGCGCCATTACCGGTTCTGTAATCTGCGGCAGGTCGAGGAGGGCGTAGCCAGTGATGCGGTCTTCGACCGCCGCCACTCCCGGCGCGGCCGTGAGTGCCGCGCTCAGCCTGTCAGGCGCGCGCACCAGGGTTACGGCAAGGTCCGCCATGCGACTTTCGGCATAGTATTGCGCCAGGGTTGCCTCAAGCGTAGACCGCATCCCGACCGCCATGACCAGGACGGCAAGTCCACAGCCCAATACCATGACGATGCCGGCGGCGTGCATGCGCATCCGCCAGATGTCGCGCAGTACCTTGGCGTCGAGGGGGCGCATCACCAGGACAGCTCGGAAGGCTTGGCCGGCGACGTATTGCGCGTGATGTCCCGGATGGCGCCATCGGTAAAGCGCACGACGCGCTGTCCCATGCGGGCCACGTCGGCATTGTGCGTCACGATCAGTGTGGTTGAGCGGTACAGGCGGTTGATCTCGTTCAAGGCATCCAGCACCTGGACCCCGGTATGGACGTCGAGAGCGCCTGTCGGTTCATCGCATAGAAGAATGGCCGGCCGCTTGGCGATGGCGCGGGCAACCGCCACACGCTGCTGTTCGCCGCCCGACAGTTGCGCCGGAAAGTGATCCATACGTTGACCGAGGCCCACAAGGGTCAGAACGTCCGCGGCGGGCAAAGGGTTGTCGGCGATCTCACGGACCAGTTCGACATTTTCGCGCGCGGTCAGGCTGGGTATGAGATTATAGAACTGGAATATGAAGCCGACATTCTTGCGCCTGTACTGGGTCAGGGCCTTGTCGTCCATTCGCGTAACATCCACGCCGTGAAAGAGAAATTGCCCGGATGAGGCGTGATCAAGGCCGCCCAGAATGTTGAGCAAGGTCGATTTGCCGGAGCCGGACGGGCCCAGCAACATCATCAGTTCGCCGTCGTCGATGTCGAGCGTCACAGCCCGCAAGGCGTGGACGGCCGTGTCGCCACGTCCATAGGTCTTTTCCAGGCCGCGCAGCTGAAGGGCAATCGTCATAGCCGTCCTGATCAGTGAAGAAATGGATGTTCAGCTTCAGACCTCGGTGGCCAGACGCCCGTGTTGACGCCTGACAAAAAAACGCCGGTCGTGGGGATACGACCGGCGCAAGGTCCGCAG
>CAMLPZ010000004.1 GCA_946482045.1 uncultured Asticcacaulis sp. | reverse complement strand
CCTTCTCGGCCAATGGCGGACGCGCGCTGGACTGGTCCAGCATCCCGCCGCAACTCGTCGGCGGCGTTGACGTCTACAAGAACTCGTCGGCCGACCTGATCGAAGGTGGTATCGGCGGAACGATCAACCTGCGCACGCTCGAGCCGTTCGACCGCAAGGGCTATTTCGCCTCGGTTTCGGCGGACTTCAACTATGGTGACCTGGCCAAGAAGTGGTCACCCTCGTACAACGCCGTGATCAGCAACCGCTGGCAGACGTCCATGGGTGAATTCGGCCTGATGGGCGGCTATTCTACGTCGAACCTGAAGTCGCTGATCCACGGCTGGCAGCAACCCGCCCCGATTCCGCGCGGCCCGACGACCGGTAACCCGCTTGAATCCAACGAACCGCCGTCGACGACCACGATCGTGCCCGGCAAGACCGTCGGCGCCATTCTGGGCTTCCAGATGCGGACCAACGAAGTCGAGCGCGACCGCGACAGCACCTACCTCGCGGCGCAGTGGAAAAACGACACGATGCGCCTGACCGGAAAGTACGTCCGGGTGGTCAACGAAAGCTCGGGCGTGGAATATACGCTTGAGTCGTTCCCTGACGGTGGCAACAACCAAAGGTATTCGGTCACAGACGCGACCTTTGACAACACCACGCTGTCCGGCCTGAACCGCTGTAACGTTCCCGCAGCAAGCGCTACGCGCCCTGTCGATTACTGCGAAACGCAGTTCCCAATCGATGGCGGTCTGATGACCTCCGGCATGGTGACGAACGATTTCGATAGCTGGGTTGGGACCTATGGCCTTGGCGTCGCCGTTCTGGGTATCGGCAGGACCGAACGTACCACGACCGACGACCTCAGCCTGAACTTCAAATGGCGTCCGACTGACCGCCTGTATGTCGAAATGGACGTCCATAAGACTACGGCTTCGGCGACGTCCAACGAAATGTGGGGCGGTTCGCAAACCTACGCCAATGCCTTCATCGTACCCGGCCTCGACAATCCGGAAGTAACCCTGACGGCCGATCCGCGCACCAGGGTCAACCCTGGCAATATTGCCGGCAATACCGTTATCGGTACCGATGCCGACGGCAATAACATTTACAGGATTACGCCTGGTCCTCAGCAGGGCATGAACGATCCGAACGCGGCCTTCTGGCTCTATGCCGGTGAAGGACACCGCGACGGCAAGGGCGAACTGACTGCCGCCAAGATCGATGTCCAGTACGATTTCGAAGGTGATTCCTGGTTCAAGTCGGTGAAGTTCGGCGCCCGTCGCTCCGAACGTTCGCAGGTGAACAAGGAAATGGACGTCAACTGGGGCAGCATCGCGCCCGCATGGGAAGGCACCGGCCTTGGTATCTTCTCGTCGCAGGCAACGCCCGCTTACTCGGAAGTTGATTTCAAGGACTTCTACCGTGGTGGCGTCCTCCAGGGCGATAACACGGAGTTCCTGGTTATCCGCCGCGACCTGCTCCTCGATCCGGTTGCGATGCGCGACTACGTCTATAACGAGCCAACCTTCGTCAACCCGGACGGCACTCGCAAGTCTGGTTGGAGAACGCAACTTGGCGCGGATGGCAAGCCGAACTATGATCCGGCTCGTATCTCTGAAATTGTTGAAACGACGACGAACGCATACCTGATGATGAATTTCGGCAAGGAATTCGACAATGGTATGTCGATCGACGGTAACTTCGGCGTGCGCTACACCACGACGGATCTCAACTCTGACGGTTTCATGGCTTACCGTTCGTTCGACCAGGATCAGCAAACCGCTTCAACGGTAGATGCTCCCCGGACACCTGATGCCGAATCGCACGACGCGCCTCAGGACTACCTGCCGGAAACGACGCGTTGGCTGTGTCCTGAGCTTCCGGCCCCGCCGGCAGCCGGCTACTACGCGGCATGTCCTTCAGGTCAGGTTGGCAAGTCGGAAGCGCGCACGGTTACCGTCGAGGATGACGCCTACTGGCTGCCATCGTTTAACCTGAAATGGAACCTCAACCAGGACATGCTGGTCCGTTTCGGTTACAGCAAGAACCTGAGCCGTCCGAACGTTCAGGATATGCGTGCCGGTCAGCAGACGTCGGCGATCACGACCAGAACGTCTTATCCGTCAATCCCGGCGTGCGTTCCCGTCGCTCCGGCAACCACATGTACGGAAGATCCTCTGTACGGCGTGGACCGCGGCGCTCAGAACATCACGCTTGACCAGATCCGGGTGACCGGCGGCAATCCGTTCCTGAAGCCAACCACAGCGTCTAACTACGACCTGTCGTTTGAATGGTACTTCCAGGGCGGTATGCTTTCGACCGCCGTCTTCAAGAAGGATCTGCAAAACATCATCCAGGGCGGAGATATCACGCTTGGCTCTCAAACGCTTGACGGCAAAACCGTCAACGTCGTTTATGGCGGCCCGGTGAATGCCGACGAGGCGAAGCTTCAGGGGATCGAACTGGCCTATCAACAGTTCTACGACTTCCTGCCTGGCTGGATGTCACACCTGGGTCTCCAAGCCAACTTCACCTATATCGACTCCAGCGCAACGCCTCCGCCCGCGTACATCGACGCGAACGGTGACGGCGTGCCGGACGACTTCGGTACGATCTACCGCTTCGGGGTGGACGACCTGCTCGGCCAGTCCAAGTACCTCCTCAACGTTGTCGGTATCTATCAGGACGACAAGTGGGAAGCTCGCCTGGCATATAACTGGCGGTCGGAAAACCTGGTGTCGTACCGTGATTACATCACTGGCGACCCGATCTACTACTCGGATTCTGGTTTCCTTGACGGATCGTTGAAGTACAACATCAACCGTCAGGTTCAGGTCAGCCTGAACGCTTCCAACCTTCTTGATACCAAGAACAAGGCTGAAGCTCAGGTTAACGCCAATGGCGACCGCGTCGACCGTTTCAGCTTCCTGAACGACCGCCGCTTCGTGTTCAGCGTGCGTTACCAGTACTAAGTAGAATGTAGTGTACTCTGGCAAGGGGCGGATTTTCCGCCCCTTGTTCAGGTCTGCAGGCACCGCCGCCGAGGCCCGACCACATTCGCACTGTCAGTTACTCTGGCATTCCTTTTTGTGGCCCTAAAGTCAGCCTAAAATGCCGGGCAAGTACAGCTGACTGCCTTCGGTCTGGTATCGAAGAGCGAAAGGAATTTCCGTTATGAAGAAAATACTTATGAAACTGGCCATGGTTCTGGCAGTTGGCACCGCCGTGGTAGCTCCAGGCGTGGTCGCTGCCAAGGCGCCGGTTTACAAGGCATCCGGACCGAAGGGCGGCGTCGGTTACACGACGTCATCTATGGGTGAAAACCGATATGCCGTCGTTTACACAGGCGACTCACGCATGAAACGCGACGTCGTCGCAAACTATGCCCTGCTTCGCGCTGCCGAACTTACCTCGGAGTCGGGGTTCGAGTGGTTCGCCGTTCTCAGCACTTCGGTCAAGGACATCGAAGTCGGTAGTTCCGACGACATGGCCTCCCGCACAGGGCAGTTTATGGGCAATCCCGATGCTACGACCACTGGCGCAGGGTCTGACCAATCGGCGGGCAGCGGGACGAATGAAAGTAACGTCCCTATGGGGCCGTCGACCGGAGGCTATGGCGGGGGGGACGTTCCGCCGGCGGTTCTTGAGCGTTGGAAGCCCAGAAAAGTTGTTCAGGCGCTTTTGGTCATCCAAATGGGCAAGGGCGACAATGCCAGCTTTCCGGGCGTGACAACACAGCCAGAAATTTTCGACGCCAAAACTACGGCTGAGGAAATTCGCGCCACGATGAAATAGGCTCAATACCGGGTGTGGCGCTATGACGCACAGACCGCGCCACGCGCCACACCTGGTATTAATTCATCAAAACACAAAAACACCCAGCGCGTAGACCAGGTGTTAAAAGTATAATTAGCCCAGGTCATCAGTAATTAAAGTTTTCAATTTTATTTATTACTCACAAACACTCGCCATATGGACAAATATACATAAATATCTTCCTTATTTACTTTACATGAACATCCGAATATTTTAATATACGATAGGCTTCAATTCTTCTCCCGGAAAATTGTCCGCCCCTGACAGGGTGCCGCGCCCAATACACGCGGCACCCTTTTTTTAGGCTTCCCCCGTCGGATAGTCTGTGATCTGCTCGCGGATACAAGAAACGTGTTTACTGGGCCGGGAATATAATTGGGGCAATGGGCGTGAACGTGCACGAAATCGGTCACTCCAGATCACGTGTGCTCGTGATCGACGATTTTCTGCCTGAAGCCAGGCGGGTAGTCGACCTCGCGGCGGCTATGGCGCCCTTTCCACCGGAAGGTGAAACCGCCTATCCGGGCCGGCGCCGGCAGATTTATCCGAATGACGCCGCATCAAGGTACGTCCTCGCCGCCATGAAAGTCGCAGCGCCCGTAATCGGCGAAACCTTTGGGTGTGCGGGCTTTGGCCTGCTCGAGGCAAGTTTTTCACTGGTAACCACACCTCCGGAAGCGCTCAGCACCGTCCAGCGGCTACCGCATTACGATTGGGCGGACCCCAACATTTTCGCCGTCCTGCATCACCTGCACGACTTGCCGGACACGGGAACATCCTTTTACCGTCATATCGCCTCCGGGGTCGAACGTGTCGATTCCGAGACCGCGCCGCGACTGCGCCAGGCCATGCAGGACGAAGATGCGCGCCTTGGCGTGGCCGAGGGTTTCGCAGCCGGAACCGGCGAACGCTATGAAAGAATTTTCCGTGTCGAAGGCCGGTTCAACCGGCTGGTGATCTATCAGGGGGCCCTACTGCATTCCGGCGACATCCCTCCGGATTTTGCCTTCAGCAGTGACCCGCGTACGGGTCGTTTGACGGCCAATATATTTATACGTGTTCAGGGCGCGTAGTTACAGTGGGTATTCTGATCGAATGCCCGGCTGAACAGGGGCGAAATCTAAAGAAAAATGCCAGCAGGACATCGCATGACGAACAATAACAACACCCTCGCGATCGAATCCATATGCATCCTGGGCGGCGGTACGGCCGGCTGGATGACCGCGGCGGCCCTTGCGCACAAGCTCCAGGGCCTGCCCATTGCCGTCACGCTGGTCGAATCGGACGAGATCGGAACCGTTGGAGTTGGCGAGGCCACCCTGCCCCATATCCGCAGCTTCAACACGGCGCTGAACATTGACGAGGTTGCCTTCATGAAGGCCACCGAAGCGACGTTCAAACTCGGCATCGAGTTCTGCAACTGGGGCCGCATCGGCGACCGCTACATCCACCCCTTTGGTGATTACGGCGAGAAGATCGACGGCATTCCCTTCTACCAATACTGGCTGCGCCTGCAACAACTCGGCCTGGCGCAGCGTCTCGACAATTACGCCTATCCGATCGCCATCGCCGAAGCCAACCGGTTCCGCCATCCGTCGACCGATCCGAACCAGATCGAGTCGACCTTCGGTTACGCCTATCAGTTCGATGCGACACGGTACGCAGCGTTCCTGCGCCAGTTCGCCGAAAGCCGCGGGGTAGTCCGGCGCCAGGGCAAGGTCGTCGATACCCGCCTTAATGCCGAAAACGGGCACGTTGCTTCACTGACCCTGGACAGCGGTGAGATCGTTGCGGCGGATCTGTATGTGGACTGCTCCGGCTTTCGCGGCCTCCTGATCGAGCAGGCGCTGAAAACAGGATACGACGACTGGAGCCGGTGGCTGCCGTGCAACCGCGCCATCGCCGTGCCCTGTGAGTCGCGGGGCGACCTGACGCCGTTCACGCGCGCGACCGCTCTCGAAGCCGGATGGCAATGGCGAATACCGCTTCAGCATAGAACCGGAAACGGCCACGTCTATTGCAGCAGCTTCATCAGCGACGAGGACGCGGCCCGCCGCCTTCTCGGCAATCTTGACGCCCCTACCCTGGCCGACCCGCGTCAGCTCTACTTCACCACCGGCCGCCGCCGCCGGTTCTGGAACCGCAACGTCGTTGCCATCGGGCTCGCCGCAGGCTTCCTGGAGCCGCTCGAGTCGACCTCTATCCACCTGATTCAGGAAGGCATCACCGAGTTGCTGCAGATCTTTCCCGATAAGCGGTTCCTCGAGTCGGACAGCGACGAATATAACCGGCGAATGGGGCTGAACTTCGAGCGGGTTCGGGATTTTCTTCTGCTGCACTATGTCGCCACCCAACGCGATGACACGGAGATGTGGCGCTATTTCCGCAACATGACGCTGCCCGACACCCTGGACGAAAAGATCCAGGCCTGGCTGACCCGCGGACATCTCATCCGTTATGAATTCGGCGTCTTTCTGCCGCCCAGCTGGATTGCCGTGATGCTTGGCCAAAACCTGTTGCCCCGCCACCATGATCCGCGTGTGAGCCGGATGCCGGAGAGCTCCCTCGTTCACAACGCGGAAAGCCTGAGGCAAAAGGTTGAGGCGGCGACAGCGGCAACACCTGGACATATGGACTATATCCGCCGAATGGGCGCGGCGTCAGACACCGGCCCACTGGTCGCGCACGCAGGTTAAAAAAACCATGGAAACTTCCGATACTTCACCTGTGCAACCACTGGGGCGCCATATCGTCGTCTGCGGTGGAGGACTTGCGGGGCAACTGGTCTGCGCCGCCCTGGCCCCCCATCTTTGCGACACGCTGAGCGTCACCTGGATCGCCGATCGGGCTGCGGCCGGCGCCGACATCTTCTACGGTAATCTGGCGCCATCGACGTCCTACGACTTCCATCTGGCGCTCGGTGTTTCGGAACCGGATCTGGTTCTGAACAGCGATACCGCCTTCTCTTACGGAACCCATTACAGGCAATGGGGAGCGGATCGGCTAGACTGGGTTCAGGCCTTCCATCTGCCCTTCTCCGTGGTCGAAGGTGTAACCTTCCAACATTATCTGACGCAGCAAGGTGTCGAGACCCTCGAGCCGTTTCTGATCAGTGCCGTGGCGGCACGCAACGGCGCCTTTGCCCATCCACCGGAAGACCGCACCCATCCCTTGTCGCGCGCGGAATATGGCTATCATTTCGACCCGCAAACCTACGGAGCACTGTTCGAAAGCGCTGCGATTCGCGGAAGCGTCCGGAAGATCGTCGCGGATATTTCAGCGATCGACATCGTCGAAGGCAATATCGGCGCCGTCCACCTGACCGATGACCAGACCTTAACGGCCGACCTGTGGATCGACGCCACGGGACCGCAGGGCACGCTCCTGTCGCGGATCGGCGGATCGCTTCCCAGCACCCGGCGTCTGAGCGCGCGCCTGACACGTACAGAAGCGGAAATGCCCGGCCCGGCTGTCACGGAGGTGACAGGGACATCCTATGGCTGGCAGTCGAAGACCGCGCTACGATCATCAACACTCACCCTGACGGTAGGCGATCCGGAGACCGACCTGGAGGCGCAAACCTCGCACGGCACGACTCCAATGCAATCGGCGACCCTGGATATCGGCCAGCGTGACATGGCCTGGGTCGGCAACTGTGTCGGCATCGGTCAGGCGGCGTGCGTGATGGAACCCCTGACGCCGGCGCCCATGCTGCTGCTTCAGCGCGATATCGAGCGGCTGCTGCCCCTGCTGCCGGTATTGGACGACATGTCGGTCGAGCGCCGGGAATATAATCGCCAGGCAGACGCCGACTATGTGCACGCCGACCTGTTCGTGCGCGCACTGTTTGAGACGCGGCCTGTGGAAGGATCGTCCTATTGGCGTGCAATCACGGGCACGCCAGCGGACGAACGCCTGTTGCGAAAAATCGAACAGTTTGAGAGCCGTGGCCTGCATGTCGCGTTCGATCTCGAACCGTTCACCCCGGAAGACTGGCTCATCCTGCACTACGGAATGGGCCGCAAGCCCGCAAGGTACGACCGGATGGTCGATCGGGCCGACAAGGCGCGGGTGAAGGCCTATATCGACGGCATACGCCGCGATGTTGAAAGCGCCGTCCGGTCCATGCCGCCGCATGGAAGCTATCTGAAGAGCCTGACCAATTATCTGCGACAAAGGGGAGCCACACGATGACGTCTTATCTGAAGGAGATCGTCATCCTGGGCGGTGGCTCGGCGGGCTGGATGACCGCGGCGGCCCTCTCCAGCCTGGTCGATTCGAAATCCGTTTCGATTACCCTGGTCGAGTCCGACCAGATAGGCACGGTTGGCGTTGGCGAGGCCACCATACCCGACATCCTGAATTTCAACCGTCTTTTGGGGATCAGCGAAGACGCGTTCATGAAGGCGACCCACGCCACCTTTAAGTTGGGTATCGAGTTCATCGACTGGGGTCGAAAAGGCGACGTCTACATTCACCCCTTCGGCAGCCACGGCGTCGATATGAACGGCTTCGATTTCCACCAGTATTGGCTGCGCAGCCGCGCCGATGGAAACCCACACCCGATCGACGACTACAGCATTTGCGCCGTCGCCGCCCGTCAAGGCAGGTTCGACCTTCCCGGAGGAACGAATTCTCCACGCGCGCATATTCGCTATGCCTACCATTTCGACGCCACGCTTTATGCGCGCTATCTGCGCGACTATGCAGAGCAACGGGGCGTACGCCGTGTGGAAGGCAAGGTCGAGGAGGTCATACAAGACCCCCAATCGGGCAACATCACGGCGCTGCGACTTGACAACACCCAGGTAATCAGCGGGGAATTGTTCTTCGATTGCACTGGTTTCAGCGCACTCCTCATCGGAAAGACCCTGGGCGTGGGTTACAACGATTGGAGTCACTGGCTGCCCTGCGACACGGCACAGGCTGTCGCCTGCACCCATGCCGGCCCGCTCTTGCCCTATACCCGTTCAACGGCGCGGCCCTCTGGATGGCAATGGCGCATCCCGACGCAGTCCCGCACCGGCAACGGCCATATTTATAGCCGCGCCTTTATGAGCGACGACGAGGCCACCTCCATCCTGCTCGCCAATCTCGACGGCGAGGCCCTGGGCTCTCCCCGCCAGATTCGCTTCACGGCCGGGCATCGCCAAACCTTCTGGAAGAACAATTGCATCGCGATCGGCCTTTCGGCGGGCTTCCTGGAACCCCTGGAATCGACCTCAATCTATCTGATCCAGGAAGGCATCAGCCGCTTCGTCGCCCTTTTCCCGGACGCCTCGTTGCCCGGAGTGATCCGGGACGAATACAATCGGCACATGCGCACCGAATTCGAGCAGGTGCGCGACTTCATCATTCTGCACTACTGTGCGACCGAGCGCGATGACACGCCGTTCTGGAACTATTGCCGCACCATGAGCATCCCAGATAGCTTACGCCACAAGATCGAACTGTTCAGGACGGCCGGCCGGTCCTTCCGCTACGAGGAAGAACTGTTCTCACGGACCAGTTGGGTCGCTGTCTTCCTGGGGCAAGGCATTATGCCGCAAACCTTCGATCCGGTGATTGCCACGCTGCCGGCCAACGCGGTCAAGGACAGCCTCGAATCGATGCGGATGGCGATGCAGGCCGAAGCCCGGCGCATGCCGACGCACGCCGCTTTTATCCAGAACTATTGCCCGGCCGAACGCGCCTGAGATCCACCGGAATAGACACCATGCAAGACCTGAGAATCCGGAAGATCGTTATCGTCGGCGGCGGCACAGCCGGCTGGATGACCGCAGCCGCCATGTCGAAACTCATGCCTTCGAGCGAGGTCACGATCCGCGTCGTCGAGTCCGAAGCCATTGGAACGGTCGGCGTCGGTGAAGCGACCATCCCCCATATCCTCTATT
This sequence comes from uncultured Asticcacaulis sp., assembly GCA_946482045.1. Next base: position 27,464 of record CAMLPZ010000004.1, on the reverse strand, counting down.
TCAACCGCCTGTTGGGACTGGACGAAAACGAGTTCATCCGGAAGACCAATGCGACCTTCAAAATGGGGATCGAGTTCGTCAACTGGGGGCGGCTGGGGCAAAGCTACATCCATCCGTTCGGCCCTTACGGCGCCAATATGGACGGCATCCATTTTCACCATTTCTGGCTGCGTTATGCCCAATTGGGCAAGGCGCCCTCTCTGGACCAGTACAACCTCATGGTCCTTGCCGCGCGTGCCGGAAAATTTCAACGTCCCGATCCAGGCAGGCTCAATACGGCGCTCACCTCCATTTCCTATGCCTTTCATTTCGACGCCAGCCTTTATGCGCGGCTGATGCGTGAGCACGCGGAGACGCGCGGCGTGACGCGGACGGAAGGTCGTATTACCCAGGTCGTTCAGGACCCGCTGTCCGGAAATATCCAAAGCGTTGTCCTGGAAAATGGCGAAACCGTCGAGGGGGATCTCTTTATCGATTGTTCGGGATTCCGCGGGCTTCTGATCGAACAGACGCTCAAGGCGGGTTATGACGACTGGAGTCCATATCTGCCTTGCGACCGCGCCGTGGCGCGGGCGTGCGAGAGAATCAGCGATCCGTTGCCGTACACGCGCGCGACGGCGAAGGCTTCAGGATGGCAGTGGCGCATACCGCTTCAGTCGAGGACCGGCAACGGCCATGTCTACAGTAGCGGATACATATCTGACGAGGAAGCGCTGGACAGTCTGAACAGCGATCTCGATGGTGCGCCTCTGTCGGAGCCGAATTTTCTCCGGTTCACGGCCGGTATCCGCCGAATGCCGTGGAAGAAGAACGTCGTATCGATCGGCCTTGCGTCCGGCTTCCTCGAACCGCTCGAGTCGACGTCGATACACCTTATCCAGACGGCCATTGCCCGCCTAATGGCGAACTTTCCGGACAAGACCTTTAATCAGCCGGACATCGACTACTACAACGCGCGAACCAGGCTGGAATACGAACAGGTCCGGGATTTTATCATCCTGCATTATCATGCTACCGAACGCGACGACAGCCCGTTCTGGAACTATTGCCGGACCATGGCCATTCCGCAAACCCTGGCGGACCGGCTCGCGGTATATAAGGAAAATGCCCGGCAATACCGCCACGACAATGAACTGTTCAGCGAAGTAAGCTGGCTGGCGGTCATGCATGGCCAGAACATAATGCCCAAGCGTTATCACCCGATTGCCGACATGATCCCGGAAGAGGAACTCGTGCGGCGCATGACCCGTCTTGAGGATGAAGTCACCCGATCGCTGGGGCTCATGCCGGATCACCAGGCTTTTATCGATCGGCATTGCCGCAGCACCATCGCCTAGAGTGCTGCGTTCTCAAGGAAACCCTGCACCGTCCAGGATTCCTTAGAGCGATATGGCGATAAGTGTCAGCGGTTTTCGCCATATCGCTCTAACTGCTTCCGGCCGATGGTTACCTGGAAACGGGTGAAATCGTGAAGCTGTACGACATGGGCTTAAGGGGAACGCGATACTTTACCAAGGGCCGGCCGATCGTATTCCAGCCCGTGTCGCCACCAAGGCCGGACTGGACCAGGTCGATCATCAGCGAGCCGTTGCCGTGCGAGACGATATCCGCGCTGGTCCAGGCGCCACGCGGACGCAGGTAGAGGTCCTCATAGGGAAACGCCTGGGCGTTGACCGACAGCGGCTGGGCGCCGGTAATATGTACGCCCTTTCCCGCACCGTCGGAAAGATCGAACCAGCGCACATCGACCTTGTTCCCCGTCTCCTGGGGACGGGCATAGTCGTGAAACTGATCAGCGACCTTGCCGCTGAAGCGGCCGATGGCCGCGCCGGTCTTCCGGTCGATGTAGGATTCCTGCGGTCCCCGGCCGTACCACTCTATCCGGTCCAGCGTGGGGTCGTTGTCGAAGCGCAACCCTATCCTCAAGGGGTCGGGAAGGTCGTCCTTCAGAGGTGTGAAGCTGGCCCTCACCGCGACCGCGCCATCCGCCTGCATGCGATAGGTCGTGACGAAGCGCGCGCCGCCCTGACCCAGCATGTAGCTGACCGTGGCGCTATCCTGTGTCGCTTCCACGGACAGGAGACGGCGGTGTTCGGTATATTCCTTCCATATCCGGTGCGACTTTTCTAGGCCGGTGCCTTCGTCATTGTCGGTGAGCCCGCGCCAGAAGTCCGGCGTCCCCGTCCACAGCAGGTCCTTGCCATTCACCGCATAGCGGACCAGCCCCGTCGCGCGGTCCACGCTGAGTTTCGCCGGTCCGCCGGACAGGATCGTACTGTCGGCCGAGGTGCGAACCGTCACCTTGCCGGTGTCTGCGGACTGCGCCGCCTTGTCATCCCGGCCCAGGATGAATTGCGAGAAGCCCAGCGCTGTTCCCGCCGGCACGCCCCGGATCGCGCCGTCCTTCGATTTGGCGCGGATCGTCAGAATGCGTTCCGTCCCGGGCGTCAGCGGCACCTGCGGCAGGTCGAGCGCCACCTCCTGCCGGCTGCCGGCCTTGACCGTATTGCCGCCCAGCGGTCCTTGCGCGAGGGCGCGGCCGTCGTCGGCGATCTCCCATTCGAAATCGAAGCCCGTCAGGTCGATAAAGTCGTAGCGGTTGACGACGGTGATCTTTCCTGACGCCGGGTCGCCTTCGAAGACGACCGGCGACTGTACCTGCCGGAGTTCGAAATATTCCGGATCGACCGTCCGGTCCGCCTGGATGATGCCGTCGCCGACCACGGACATGTCGCCACGGGGATTGGGACCGAAATCGAAGCCCGATGCCCAGATCCGGTGCCCCTTGCTGTCGGTCTTGTAGACAAACTGATCGACCCAGTCCCAGACAAAGCCGCCCTGCAGCTTCTTGTGCGCGCGGATCGCTTCCCAATAGTCGTCGAAATTACCCAGGCTGTTGCCCATGGCATGGGCGTATTCGCACTGGATCATCGGCTGAGTGAAACGCGGATCCTCCGCATAGTCGACCATCCGGTCGATATCGTCGTACATCGGCGCATAGATGTCGACATAATCGTTCGGCCGATGGTCTTCGGACAGCGCGCTGTATCCCAGGAAGCTGATCAGGCGGGTCGGATCGGCCTTGCGCACCCACTTCGCGGCTTCCTCGAAGTTCGGACCTATGCCCGCTTCGTTGCCCAGCGACCAGAAGATGATCGATGGGTGGTTCTTGTCGCGTTCGACCATGCGTTCGACGCGATCGAGATGCGCGGCCTTCCAATGCGGCTTGAAGCCCAGCTGATACTTCGGGCGGTCGTTATTGTCGCGCCCTCGGTTCATATATTCGTGGGACTCGATGTTCGCCTCGTCCATGACGTAAAGGCCATATTCATCCGCCAGGTCGTAGAAGCGCGGATCGTTCGGATAGTGCGACGTCCGAACGGCGTTGACGTTCGCCTGCTTCATCAGCTCGATGTCCTTGCGCATCGTTTCTTCGGACAGCACGCGGAAGGTTTCGGGATCGTGTTCGTGGCGGTTGACGCCCTTGATCATGATGCGCCGCCCGTTGACGCGCACCTCGCCATCCTTGATTTCGACTGTCCTGAAACCGATCCGGCGCGAAGTGGCCGAAACCAGCCGCCCCTTGGCGTCCAGGACCTCGATGACCAGTTCGTAGAGATTGGGCGTTTCGGCGCTCCACGGCCTGACCTTCGGCACGGCGCCGGACAGGACAAACGTGCCCGCGCCGGCGGCCTTGCCGTTCAGGTCGAGGACGGGCCGGCCGTTGTCATACAGCGTGCCTTTCACCCTGGCGCCCTTGCCGCCGACCTCGGCCGTCACCTTCAGCAGGCCGTCCGTATAGGTCTTGTCGAGTGTGGCGACGGCCGTAAAGTCGCGCAGGCGCTGCGGTGCTTCGGCGAACAGGTACACGCTGCGCTCGAAGCCCGAAACACGCCAGAAGTCCTGGTCCTCCAGGTAGGAACCGTCGGCGAAGCGGTAGACCTCGATGGCGATGGTATTCATTCCCGCCCGGACATAAGGGGTCAGGTCGAATTCGGACGGCAGCTTGGAATCTTCGCTGTAGCCGACCTTCCGTCCGTTCACCCAGATATAGTAGGCCGATCCCGCCGCGCCGATATGGAGGTGGATGCTGTGGCCCGCCCAGTCCTCGGGGATGTCGAAATCGCGGCGGTAGGAGCCGACCTCGTTCAGGTCGTGCTTGATGTAGGGCTCATTGGCCGGAAACGGATATTCGATGTTGTTGAAATAGGGCTGGCCGTAACCCTGCGCCTGCATCATGCCCGGCACTTTTATGGTCCCCCACTTCGAGGTATCGTAGTCGGGCTTGTAGAAATCGACGGGACGCGTTTCCGGCGTCTTCGACAGGGCAAACGCCCAGGTCCCGTCCAGCGACCGGTAGTATTTCGAGCGCGACATGTCGCGCGCCCGCGCCAGGTCGAGGGTTTCGAAATTGAAGAAGGTCGCCCGCATGGGTTCGCGATTGACCGCGAAGACCTCCGGCTGCTCCCATTCCGCGACCGCGACCTCAGCAAGTGCCGCGGATGTGGGCGCCGTCGCCATGAACAGGGCCATGAGGCTGGACGTGACGACGTTCGTGGCTCGGCGCCGCAAGGTGCAACGGTTCGAGGGCTGGCTGATCATGTCGACTCCTGAAACGGAAAGCGGCTATTGGCGGCCCCATGGGCCAGGCTTGCGCCCCATCACGACCTCCAGGCGTCCGCCTTTCACAATGTCGGCCTGGCGGATGAAGGCGCGGTCGAGCGGCACGCCGTTCAGGGTCGCCTTCTGGATGTAGATCGCGTCCGGGCCGCTGTTGCGCGCCAGGATCTCGAACGTTTTGCCGTTCTCAAGGCGGATCTCGGTGCGTGGCTGCCGTGGGCCGTGGATGTAGAACAGGTCGCTGCCCAGCTTCGGGAAAAGCCCGATGCGGTTGAAGACATAGTGCGAGCTCATGGCGCCATTGTCTTCGTCGCCGGGATAGGCGTTCGCCGTGAAGCGGCGGAAGATCTGGTCGGCCCAGTAGGCGGACAGGTCCGGCCGGCCGATCTCATGGAACAGCCAGGGCGTCGAGAAGGAGGGCTCGTTGGTGATGTCGATGAGGTTGGCCGACAGGGCGTGCTCCAGCCGCTTGCGGAACATGTCCGGGCCGCCCATGGCCGCGATCATGCCCGGAATGTCGTGCAGGATCTGGTAGGAATAGACCCAGGCCGTGCCTTCATAAAATCCGACGTTATCGTAGGTCACGCCATCCCAGCCGGTCTTCGGGTCGAGGTCCTGGAACGCGCCGCTGGCGTATTTGGGAATGATGAAGCCGCTGAAGCCGTCGCTGGTCGCGTCAGGATTCCACACCTTGCGCCAGTTCTTCGAGCGCTCCATCAGGAACGTCTCAGCATCCTTCTGACCAGCCTTGCCGGCGACCTGGGCCGCGAAGTAGTCGTTCAGCGCGAAGCCGATCGTCGACGATCCCGACTTGGCCCGCTGGTTGTTCGGTTCCGGGCTGCGGTCCCCGACGGCGAAATAGCCGTCGACCAGATAGCGCGGACGGCGGCGTTCAAGCGCGTTGAACTGCACGACCTTCCATGCCGCCTGCCAGTCCACGCCCTCGACGCCACGCAGCAGGCCCTCGCCGATGACATTGTCGACCTCGTCGCCGCCCTGGCCGACATGGTAGTTGCGCCCGGCAATGATGGCGGTATCGGCCGCGCCGAACTTGTCGAAGGTATGGACGATCGAGGCGAGGTTGGCGGCATATGCCTTCGGCTTAATCAGGGACAGCAGCGGGAATTCCGTCCGGTAGGTGTCCCAGAGCGTATAGTAGTCATCCCAGTTCGGCGCATGCAGTTCGGAGTCCGGCTGGTCGAGGCTGCGGTCGCGCGGCTGGATCGCCGTGTGGTAGAGGGCGGTATAGAAGCGGCGCTGGTCGCTTTCCGGCGCGCCAGCGATCGTAATCCGGCCGAGTTCCGTGTTCCACTTCGATCGCGCCGACTGCTGGACCGCGCCGAAATCCCATCCCGGAATGTCGCGGTCGAGCAGCTCCCGGGCGCGCTCGGCGCTGGTAAAGGAGACCGCCACCTTCATAAGAACAGGCTTGTCCGGCCCTGCCGCGAACGACCACCAGGCGCCGAGGCGCTCATCCGGACCGGTTTTTCCCGCCGTTGCCCCCTTCAGGACCTCGCCGTTTTTGAAAACGCCCCACGCCTCAGGCTTCGTGTCGAGCTGGCCGACGAACCAGATGTCAACCTTGGCCGGGTTCCAGTAGCCCTTGGCCTTGACCCGGCCAACGATCCGGCCTTCGGCGGGGTAGAGCGTGACCTCGGCATTGTCGCTGGCCGTGACGCCCAGGATCTTGCGCGTGATGTCGAAGACGACGCTCGCCTGGTCGGTTTGGGGATAGGTCAGGCGATAGAGGGCGGCATGATGCGCCGGTGTCACCTCCACACGGGTATCGTAGCGCGTCAGCCGTACGGAATAGAGGTCGGCGGCCGCGTGCTCCTCGGCCTTCGGCGACAGGTGCGACGCTTCGTCAAACTCCGGCCGTCCGACCTGCGGCGACACGAGGAAGGTGCCGTAGGTGGTGACGCCGCCCGACCCCTGCGTATGCAGTTGCGCGAACCCGCTAATGTCCGCCTGCGCGTCATAGCCGGCATTGCTGCCTTTCACTGTCTGCGGGCTGGGGTGAATCGAGCCATGCGGCAGCGCTGGACCGGGCACCGTGTCGCCTTCATTGTCATTGCCGACGCCGACCATTGGATCGACATAGGTGTAGAGCGGATTCTGCGCCGCGCCGGCGGGCGTGACGGTCAAGGCGAACAGGCCAGAAACGAACAGGGCAGAAGCGAACATCACGGCGGATTTCATGGTCGTATTCCTGAGAAGCGGCGCGAACGGCGCGCGGAAGTTCGGGTTCTAGATCGGTATGATTTTAAGCGGAATATCACACCGATCTAAGTTATTGTTTTTTCGCGATATTTAAGGCGAAAACCGCTTACACTTTTCGCCATATCGCTCGAAGCAACGCCGGGCCGTGTTACCGGCTTATGCCTTGCCCCGGTGGGACTTGGCGTAGACGTCGAAGGCGACGGCGGCGACGATGATCAGGCCGATCACCACCTGCTGGAAGTATGACGAGACGTGCATGATCACGAGGCCGTTCGACAGCACGCCGATCAGGAGCGCGCCGATCAGGGTGCCGCGGATGCTGCCGGAACCGCCGGACAGGCTGGCGCCGCCGATGACGACGGAGGCGATAACCCGCAGTTCGTAATTTACGCCGGCGACGGCTTCGGCGGAGCCCAGCCGGGCGGCGAGCAGAAACCCTGACAGGCCGGCCAGAACGCCGACGATGACATAGACGCTGACGATGACGGCCTTGACGTCCACGCCGGACAGGCGGGCGGCTTCGGCATTGCCACCGACGGCGTAAACTTGGCGGCCATATCGCGTGTGGCGCAGGACGATGTGCCCCAAAAGCGCGACAATGGCGAAGATGATGACCGGCACCGGCACGCCCAGCACGTTGCCAGTCCCCCACCAGCGAAAGCCATCATCGAAACCCGATATGGGCCCGCCGTCATTGAGGATCAGGGTGGCTCCGCGCCAGACGGTCATTCCGCCGAGGGTGACGATAAAGGCGGGAACCTTGAGCCACGTCACGCATTTGCCGTGCAGGAACCCCGCCGCCAGACCGATCAGCGAAGCAACCCCGAGCCCTGTCAGCCACTCAGGGATAGCGCCTCCCAGGTGCTGAATGATCCATGCCGCGGCAATGGCGGCAAAGGCCAGGAGCGAGCCCACGGCAAGGTCAACGCCCGCCGTCAGGATGACGAAGGTCATGCCGACCGCGATCACGCCGTAGATCGACACCTCGGTCAGGATGTTCACGGCATTGCGGATCGACAGAAACCGCGGGTTCCAGGCCGCGAAGACGGCGATCAGCAGCAGCAGGAACAGTGTGGTGCCCCAGGTGCGCAGGAAACCCACCGTGTCGAAAGGCGGTCGGTCGGTTGATGCGGTCATGATTGTCTTCCCTGTTTCATGCGGCCCGGCCGGTCGCCATGAGGCCCATGAGTGTTTCTTCGTCGGCATCGCTGCCCTTCACCGTCCCCGCGACCCGTCCTTCGCGGAAGACGACGATGCGGTCGCTCACCGCCATGACCTCGGGCAGTTCCGAGGACACGACGATCACGCCGACGCCGGTCGCCGCCATGTCGAACAGGACCTGGTGGACATCGGCCTTGGCGCCGACATCGACGCCGCGCGTCGGCTCATCGACGATCAGTATTTTGGGGGACAGCGCCATGCATCGCGCCAGCAGCACCTTCTGCTGATTGCCGCCGGACAGGGTGGAGATCGCCACGCCGTCATGCGCCATCCGGATGTTCAGCCGCTTGCGATAGTCCTCGACCAGCTGCCGCTCCGCGCCCTCGTCCACGAATATGCCCCAGCGCGACAGGCGCCGGAGGCTGGGCAGGGACAGGTTATGGCGGATGGAGTGGTCGAGGAAGCAGCCCTGCTGCTTGCGGTCTTCGGGAACCAGCGCGATGCCTTCCCTCAGGCCGTCGCAGGGCGAAACCAGTTGCAGTTTCCGCCCATCCATCCGTACAGCGCCCGTATCCATGCGGTCGGCACCGAACAGAATCCGGACCAGGTCGGTACGCCCGGCGCCAACCAGTCCGGCAAGACCGACGATTTCACCGGCGCGCACCTCGAACCCGATGTCGTGCAGCGAAGTGCCGCGCGCCTCGTGCTTGCCGCGCCGGCGGCTGACGCCTTCGACACTGAGCAGCACTTCGCCGGCAAGGGCGTGGGCCGGCCGCTTCAGGAACTCGACGTCGCGGCCCACCATCAGGCGGATCATGCCGTCTATGCCGATGTCCGCGACCCGGCCCGCGGCGACGAACCGGCCATCGCGCAGGACGGTGTAGGCGTCGCAAATGCTCTTCACCTCTTTCAGGCGGTGCGTAACATAGATGACCGACACCCCCCTTCCCTTCAGTTCGCGGATGATCCGGTGCAGGATGTCGACCTCGCGCGGGCTGAGGGCCGCCGTCGGCTCATCCATCACGATCAGCCTGGCCTGGATCGTCATGGCGCGGGCGATTTCGACCATCTGCTGGTCGGCGACATTCAGCCGGCTGACCTCGATATCAGGGTCGAGGTCCAGCCCCAGGTCGGTCAGGATGGCCTGCGCATCGGCGCGCATCCGCTTCCGGTCGATCAGCCCGAAGCGTAACGGCTCGCGGCCGAGATACATGTTCTCCGCAACGGTCAGAAAAGGCTGGAGATTGAATTCCTGGTAGATGGTGACGATGCCCGCCGCCTGGCGCTGGAATGGCGTATCACCCGGCGGCAATATCTTGTCCTGGAAGGTCAGGGTGCCGGCGTCGCAGGCCTGCGCTCCCGCCAGGATCTTGAGAAGGGTCGACTTGCCGGCACCGTTTTCCCCGAGCAGCGCGTGCACCTCGCCGGCCTCGACCGACAGACGCGCGCCATCCAGCGCCAGCACGCCGGGGAAGCGCTTGGATACGTCCTGTATCTCCAGCAGAGCCATGCCGTCGCCTCCCCTGATCCGACTATTTGACTTCGGAAATGCGCGAGGCCGTCGCCAGGTTATCCTTGGTGATCAGGACGGGCGTCAGGCTCCTGGACTGTATTGCTTCCTGGCGCTTCAGATGGCCCACGACGGCGCGCAGGGCGGTACGAACCTGCTCACCCGGATTCTGTTCGACGGTCGCCGCCATTTCGCCGGCCTTGATACGCGCCAGGGCTTCGGGAATGGCATCAAAGCCCAGCACCTGGACGCGCTTGCCGGAAACGCCTGCGCCGTGAATGGCTTCGAGCGCACCCATGGCCATGTCGTCGTTGAGGCAGAGGATCACATCCGGCGGAGTCTGCCCCATGGAGGTCAGGATGTTCTGCGTGACGCTGAGCGCCTGGTCACGCTTCGAATTGCCGGTCTGCTCGGCGACGATCCGGAACGCCGCGCCGCCGGCTTTCAGTCCGTCGTGCACGCCCTTGACACGTTCGATCGACGACGAGCTGCCGGGATCATTCGTGATGATGGCCACCCTGGCGCCCTGCGGATAGGTCCTGACGACCCAGTCCGCCATGGCGCGGCCGCCAGCGACATTATCGGCGCCGAAGTGCGGGACCGGCGTCTTGGCGCCGGAAATATGCCGGTCGACCGACACGACGGTCACACCGTCTTGGGAAAGCGCGTCGGCGGCTGAGGCCAGCGCGCGCGAGTCGGTCGGCGCGACGATCACGGCCTTGATGCCCTGGATCCGCGCCGCTTCGAGGTCCGATACCTGCTTGGAGGAGTTGTTCTGGCCGTCCAGGACCTGGACTTTCACGCCCAGTTGCTTCGCCTCGTCCTCCAGCTCGCGGCGCATGGCGACGAAGAAGGGCTGGGACAGGTCGCTGAAGCTGACCACAATTGTATCGCCATCCGGCGCCGGAGCCGCGGAACAGCCCGAAAGCAGATGAACTCCCAGCATGGCGCTGGCCCACAGCAGTGTGCGGCGGTTGAATGGCATTTTACCCTCCGGAGGACAAACTTAAAAATTGTTCGACCAATTGTTAGATTTCATATAATTGGAATTTTTATTCCAAGTCAATCTTGCCGGTGGCGATCAGGCCATGGTCGGAATAACAAAGCTCTGGTCGCTAACGACGTCGCCACGCGGCCACTTCTGCGTGACCGTCTTGACCCGTGTATAAAAGCGCACGCCGTCCATGCCGTACTGGTTCAGGTCACCAAAGCCCGAACGCTTCCACCCGCCGAAACTATGATAGGCAACCGGCACCGGGATGGGCACATTGATGCCGACCATCCCCACCTCGACCCGGCTGGCGAAATCGCGCGCCGCCTCGCCATTACGCGTGAAGATGGCGACGCCGTTGCCGTAGGCGTGCTGGCTCGGCAACTGAATAGCCTCGTCCAGGGTCTGCGCCCGAACCATCTGCAGCACCGGGCCAAATATCTCGTCCTGATAGGACTTCATGTGCGGCTTGACGTGATCGAAGAGCGTCGGCCCCAGGAAATAGCCGTCTTCGGACCCTTGCAGGCTGAAGCCCCGGCCATCCAGCACCAGCTCCGCGCCTTCGTCGACGCCCATCTGGATATAGTCCTCGATGCGCGCCTTGTGCGCCGCCGAGACGACCGGGCCGTAATGCGCTTCGGCGTCGGTGGATACGCCGACGCGCAGCGCCTCGGCGGCGGCGACCAGCCGTGAACGCAGGGCTTCGGCGGTCTTGATGCCTACCGGAACGACGACAGGCAGGGCCATGCAGCGTTCGCCCGCTGACCCGTAGGCCGCGCCCATGATGTCCGCTACGGCCTGGTCGAGATCCGCGTCCGGCAAAACAATCCCATGGTTCTTGGCGCCGCCCATGCATTGCATGCGCTTACCCGAGGCCGCGCCCTTCTGGTATACGTACTGCGCGATATCCGACGAGCCGACGAAGCTGACGGCCCGGATGTCGGGATGGTCAAGGATGGCGTCGACCGCCACCTTGTCGCCCTGGACCACATTCAATACGCCCTCCGGCAGACCGGCCTCCATCAGCAACTCGGCCAGGCGCACCGGCACACTGGGGTCGCGCTCGGAAGGCTTAAGAATGAAGGCGTTTCCGCACGCCAGCGCCGGGGCCAGCATCCACAGCGGGATCATGGCGGGGAAGTTGAACGGCGTGATACCGGCCACCACGCCCAAGGGCTGGCGCATAGAATAAACGTCAATGCCAGGACCCGCGCCTTCGGTGTATTCGCCCTTGATAAGGTGCGGGATACCGCAGGCGAACTCGACGACCTCGAGGCCGCGCTGGATGTCGCCCTTCGCGTCCGAAATCACCTTGCCGTGCTCCGACGCCAGCAAGTGCGCCAACGGCTCCATGTCCCGTTCCAGCAGGCGCTTGAATTCGAACAGCACCCGCGCGCGCCGCTGCGGGTTGATCGCCGCCCATCCCGGCTGGGCCTTACGCGCCGAAGCGACCGCCGCGGCCACGACGGAGGCTTCGCCGAGCTGGACCTGGGCCTGCATCAGACCTGTATTGGGATCGAAGACGTTTCCGAGCCGTGCGCCATCCACGGATTGCCGTCGACCGTCGATGAAATGTGCAATCTGGCGCATCGGAATCCCCGTTCTATTTTCGGAATGATTATTTCATAATATTGCCATTTGCAATAATTGTTTTATATCTGACCAACCCATTGAGGCGGCCAAACTGCGCGTTAGAATGACTGGAAGCCGGGGCAGTACAGGGATAACAGGATGAAAAGACGCACCACAACCGCACTTGGCGGCATGATTGGCGCCTGTCTGGTGCTTGCGCCGGCAGGTGCGCAGGCGGCGGACACCTTGCTTTTCGACGGCGCGAACGTCGCCAACGTCATCTATGATTCCAAGGGCGCCGGCCGCACCACAAGGCTGGCGGCGGAGCTGCTGGCGAAGGACCTGACGACCCTCAGCGGCCAGGCATCGACCGCTTCACGCCGCGAAGCCGACTGCCGGAACACCTGCGTCGTCATTGGCCTGCACTCAGCCCCGCTTGTCCAGAAGCTGGCCCGGACGGCCGACGAAGACCTTTCCGGCCTGGCGGGCCAATGGGAGGTCTATCGCCGCTTCGTCGTGCGCGACAAGGGCAAGACCTATGTCGTCATCGCGGGCTCCGACCGGCGCGGCGCGGTCTATGGCGCCATCGACCTGTCACGGCAACTGGGCGTATCCCCCTGGGAATGGTGGGCCGACGTCACGCCCGCCCGGCAAGACCGCCTGGCGCTTAGCGACGCGCCCCTGACCTCAAAGGCGCCATCGGTGCAGTATCGCGGGATATTCCTGAACGACGAGGACTGGGGGCTCGTGCCCTGGGCCGCCAAGACCTATGATCCGAAAACCGGCAATATCGGACCCAAAACCTACGCCAAGGTCTATGAGCTGATGTGGCGCCTGAAGGCCAACACCGTCTGGCCGGCGATGCACACCATTTCCACGCCCTTCTACGGCATCAAGGAAAACCCCGTCGTCGCCGACGACTACGCCGTCGTGGTCGGCACTTCGCACGCCGAACCCATGATGCGCAACAATCTGCGCGAATGGGACGAGCATAGCCGGGGTGCTTTCGACTTTACAAAGAACAGGACGGCGATCCTCGATTACTGGCGGCAGCGGGTTGGCCAAGGCAAGGCGTTTGAAAACATATATACCGTCGGCCTGAGGGGCATTCACGACGGACCGATGCAGGGCGCCAGCACCATGGCCGAGCGCCAGGCCATCCTGCAGAATGTCATCGGGCTGCAACGCGAGATCCTGGGCACCACCTATATGAGACCTGTGGAAAATATCCCGCAGGTCTATGTCGCTTACCACGAGCTTCAGGAAGCCTATGACGCCGGCCTGCGCATTCCCGAAGACGTCACACTGATGTGGGCCGACGACAATTACGGCTACATCCGCCGCTTCAGCACACCGGACGAGATGAAACGGCCCGGCGGATCTGGTGTCTACTATCACCTGTCCTACTGGGGCCGGCCGCATGACTATCTGTGGCTGGGCACCACTCATCCCTACCTCATCCACGAACAGATGGGCCGCGCCTGGGACCTGAATGCGCGCCGGATGTGGATCGCCAATGTCGGCGACATCAAGCCGATCGAATACCTGACCCAGTATTTCCTCGACCTGGCGTTCGATGCCGACCGCTTCAGGGAAGACCCCAAGGCGCACCTCGCCGCCTTCATGGCGGATGTTTTCGGTCCCTCGCATGCCGGGGACATCGCCGATATCATGATGGACTATTATGATCTGGCCTTCGAACGGAAGCCGGAGTTCATGGGCTTCGGGCAGACCGAGTGGGTGACCCAGAACCGGCACAGCGACTTCGTCCGCGGAGACGGCGAGGAGGCCCAAACGCGCATCGCCGCCTACGAACGACTGACGGCGCGCGCCGAGGCGCTTGCGGCGCAAATGCCCGAAGCGCGCAAGGATGCCTTTTTCGAACTGGTCCTCTATCCCGTTCGCGCAAGCTCGGCTCTCAACCAGCGCATTCTAAAACTCGACCTGGCCGATCTTTATGCCGGACAGGACCGCGCCAGCGCGAACCTGTATGTCGATGAGGCCAAAAGCGCGCATCAAACTCTTGTCGAGGACACCGCCACCTACAACGCCCTGGCCGGCGGTAAGTGGCGCGAGATGATGGACATGGCGCCTCGCCGTTTGCCGGTCTTCGACCAGCCCGTGTGGCCGCAATGGTCGCAATCCGCAAAGGACGGGTGCGAACTCGCCGTCAGCGGCCAATGGTTCAACGACAACAATACGCTGCCCTTCGTTGCCGGACAGGCGCAAAGCCGTCCGGTCACCCTCTATACGCACCGGCCCCAGCCCCTGGCGTGGGAAACCCGCCAGAACGTCCCCGGATTTACCCTGTCGGAAACCTCCGGCCGGCTGGACGCCGCCAACCGGTATGAAGCCCGGCTGACCCTGGTGTACGACGGCACGGCCAAGGCCGGCGATTATACCGTTCCCGTGCAATGCGGCGATACGGTCCTGCCCATCCATGTCCGCGTGCTGCCGGCCTTGCCCGCAGGCATGCCCACGGAGAACAACCGGGTCGTCACCATCCCCGCCACAACGGGCACGACGGGGAAAGACTGGCAAACCATAGCTGGACTGGGAAGTATGGGAGCCGCGCTTCGCGCCCGCCTGGATCTTCCATCCACGCAAGCTAATGCCGGAGCGCTGCCGGACCCGGCGGTCTATGACTTCGCCACTTCGACCGACGTCGGCGCGGTCATGCGGATCATTGCGATTCCGACCCACGCCTTAAGCCCGGACAAGAGCGTGCGCATGGCCATACAGCTCGACGCCATGCCGCTACAGATCGTTGACCTTGCAACCCTGGGGCGGAGCGACGTGTGGCGGAACAATGTCCTGACGAATACGGCGGTCGCGGCTATACCGCTGAAACACCTGTCTTCCGGCAAGCACCAGCTCAAGGTCTATCCGCTGGACCCAGGCGCCATGCTGGACCGGATCGAGATCAATCTCGATCGGGCCCCGGCCCACTATGGTCCTTACGTCTTGCAAACGCCCTCCCCATAGACCGCCCTGGTTTGAAACCCCCAAGAGGCCTTACCACTTTTGGCAGAATTCTCGGCATGCCGGCAAAACCCGCCGAAACGCGGACTTTTTTGGCGAAATTGGCCTGAACTGTTGTGATTTGGTAACATAATTCTTCGAAATGCACTGCGAAGAAGGCGCAAAACGACTGGATCGATATAATACTTTTACCATATAAATCATACTGTTAACGTTTGCATGCCGTGCCCCTGGCAATTCGACAATGCACCTTTTCAAATTATTTTTTGAAATGAAAATATCATGCTATATATGCCATGGAATTGACATTTCACATACTGGCTTCTACTGTCTATCTGTCGTCAGGGGCCGGATCAACTCCGGCTCTGCGACCAAAACAACAGGACATCCGTTCTGAAATCAGGGGCCAGTATGTTCTTCCGCAAAGTTTCAGGGAAAGGTCGAAGCGCCTAGTACGACGTCGGGTCAGGGCCGCCACATGCCCTGTCCTGAACGTGGGCGCATCGCACTAAAAATTGGTCGGCCAATTATTTCATCTGTGAACTTCGGGAGGGATAACGGCTTTCAGTAGGCAAATACATCCTGCCGGGACAAATTACAGGAGAAAACAATGTTACTGAGGTCAAAAATCAGCGGGAAGAGGTTCAGGCTTGCGCTTCTTGGCGCAACCATCCTGGCCGGCGCGGCGCAAGCGGCGGTCGCGCAAGAGGCAGCTCAAACGGCGGACAGCGATGTCGTTGTGGTTACGGGCTTCAAGAAAAGCTATGCCGACGCCGTCAAGGCCAAGCGCACCAATATCGAAATCAGCGACGGCATCTCGTCGGACGGCCTCGGCCGCTTTCCCGACCTGAACGTCGGTGAGGCGCTGCAGCGCATTCCAGGTATCCAGATCAACCGCGAAGCCGAAGGCCGCAACGCCACCATCGGCCTGCGCGGCATGCCGGGCTACTACGCCCGCACGACCCTGAACGGTCAGGCCTTCGCCGAACCTCCGTACGTGACGACCACCGGCGGCGCCGACGGCACGCCGCTGGGCGCCTTCAACTCGGACATCTTTACGGCGTTCTCGATCCAGAAGTCGCCGATGGCCAACTCCCAGTCGGGCGGCCTGTCGGGCAATATCGACATGCAGATCGCCCCGGCGCTCGGCCGCCGCGACGGCGGCTTCGCCAAGGTTGCGTATGAGTACAATACGAACGGCAAGCTGGGCGCACCGGCCTACACGATCGGCTACAACAAGCACATCAATACCGACTTCGCGGTGTTCGGCACCTACGCCTACCGCAAGGAAAACTTCCGTCGCGATACGCTCCGCTACAACGGTTACAACCGCCTGACACTGGCTCAGAGCAAGCTGACGGCGCAGCAGTTCGCCGACGCCTACGGCGCCTATTACGGCACGACCGCCAGTTCCACGACCTATACCCTGGCCCAGGCGCTCGGCAGCAATCCCTATACCGCCCCGTCCAATGTCGGCAGCCTGTCACAGAACGGTATCTGGGCACTGGGATTGATGCGCCAGTATACGCGGATGAACGTCGGCACGCTGCAATCGGCCTCCGCCGGCGCCGAATGGAAGGTGAACGATAACCTGAAGTTCGGGGTTACAGCCTATCACAGCGACCGCGACCTGCCGGACACCGTACAGTATTTCCTGTTGAACGATCCGTTCGGCACGGCAACGGTTGAACCTCTCTCGACGCCGGTCGTCATGAGCAACGGTTATTCCGTCGTCCAGCGCACCCGCAACACCAATTTCGACGCCAAGACCTCGACGCGTCTGTTTTCGCAGAAGCAGTCGGCTGACGGCCTGTTCCTGAACGGTGAATGGAAAGACGAGAAGTGGCGCTTCTCAGGCGTGGTTGCCGCGACCAAGTCTTCGAACTACTCCGAAGAGACGGAAATGGATCTGCGCACAGTGACCCTGGGCGGCACCGCCAGCAACGGCCTGGTGGAAATCATGGACACCGGCCTTGGCGAACTGGACGGCTACTTCCAGTCCGTCACCCCTGGGCCTCAGAACGTCATGCCCATCATGCCATTCTATGCCGCCGCGAACACCGCAGGTTTCCAGCCGGGCTACTGGAACTGGGCGCCGAACCAGCCGGACAACCTCTTCACTTCGGATGGCAAGTATCTCCTGCACGTCGGCGGCACGCACCAGTACGCTGAAAAGGCAGTCAACTCGGTACAGTTCGATGTCGAACGCCAGGTCGATTTCGGCCCGATCACCAGCATCCAGGCCGGTGTTCGGTCGGAAAGCAACGAATACGAGAAACACGGCGTCCGCAACATGGCCTATGGCATTCAGACGCAGAACATCACGTCTGCCATGCTGATCCGGGCGCCTTCGGTCGATGACTTCATGGAAGGCAAGGCGCCGATCAACACAGATTGGCTCACGATTGATCCCATTCCGTTCCTGAACGCCATTCGCCCCGTTACCCAATACAACAACGGCGGGCTTTCAGACCTGGGCTTCAACATCTTCTATGCCGACGGCGGCTTCGCGAACAACAACTTCAAAGTAACGAACACGCTTGCGGAAGCCTATATCCAGGCTAAGTTCGACACTGAGGTCCTGGGGCGTCGGGTTCGCGGTAATTTCGGTGTCCGGTCGGAATCGACAGATTACGAAGTCACGACTCTTGACCGTGTTGCGCGTACGACCAGCAATGGTGGCGTCGGCGCATTATCCGACTACGCCTGGCATACATACAGCGACAAATACAGCCACATCCTGCCGTCCGCCATCGCGGTTGTGGACGTGATCGACAATCTGGTGCTCCGCACTGCCTACTACAAGACCTATGTCCGTCCCGATCCGCAATCCAGCAGCCCGATCCGCAGCTATTCTTACTCGAACAGCAGCGATTCGACGCTGACCCAGACCATCACGAACGTGAACATCAACCTGGCGAGCGGTCAGTTGAAGCCATACACGGCTGACAACTTTGACCTGTCCCTGGAGTGGTACAACCGCCCCAATGGCCTGATCTCACTTGCCTACTTCAAGAAGAAGCTTGCCAACCGCGTTGATAACATTGCCGATCCGGCCATCCTTTGCCCGGCCGACGGAAGCGACTGGGGCTACGGCGCCCTGACCTGGAACGGTACCTATTGTAATGCGACGACGGCAAACGACGTTGTGAACGGGATACCCAACTCCTACCGGATCTTCGCGTCGGGTAAGCAGAATATCGACGCGCCGACCTATGTCAGCGGCATAGAGTTCAACATCCAGCAGAACCTCGATTTCCTGCCGGGCTTCTGGAAGAATTTCGGTGGATCGTTCAACTATGCATTCACGCAGGCGAAGCAGACCGGTGGCCTGGCAGCGCCGTTCCCCGGCATTTCCAAGCACGCCTACAATGCGATTCTGTTCTACGAGACGACCAAGTTCGGCATCCGTGGCGTCTATAACTGGCGCTCCGAATACAACCTCGATGGCTCGGGCACGTCCTACGGCCTTGCTCGTAATGCCGCCGCCCGTGGTCAACTGGACCTCTCGGCGTCATACAACGTCAACGACCGGGTGACCATCGCGCTCGACGCCTATAACCTCACGAACTCCTTCCGTAAGGAGTATCAGGGCGACGAGCGAATGATCCGTCAGATCGACTATGACGGTCAGACCTTTACCGCCAGCGTTAAGGCCACATTCTAATGGTCCAAACGGCCGGAACAATCGGTTCCGGCCGTCACGCCTGTTCCTGGATCAAAAGGGTCTGGCATTTTTCAAGGTACCAGACGACCTTTCCCAGCAGCCTGACTCCGGTCAGGCTGTTTTTTTGTCGACGCGCACCGGAAATGGAACAATATTATCATTTTTATAAAAAATGAAATTGACGTTTCCAATAATTTGACCTAAACTTGACACATGGCTAAAGCGATCGATCCCGCACGCTGGCCGCGAATTTTTAGAAGTCTTCCGCATCCGTTTGCTCACTCAACGCGCAGAGCCGCCGGTGAGCAACGCCCTCGAACCCGTCAGCACGACCTTTCCAACTCCCTAATTCGTGCTGAACCTGCAAGCCCGGCATCACGTATGCCGGGCTTTTTTTGTCTCAGACCAAAAGGTGCTGGCTTTACAAGCCGACGTCCTAACCGGCGACGATCCATTCGTGCGCCGGATCGTTACGGAAAATCCAGCGGCGCTCAGGTCCGGCCATGACGTTGAGATAGTAGAGATCATAGCCATGCGCGGTCCCGACCGGATGGTAGCCGCGCGGCACCATAACGACGTCGCCGTCCTCGATCAGGACCGTTTCATCCAGCGACCGGTCGTCGGTATAGACGCGTTGGAAGGCAAAGCCCTGCGGCGGATTGAGCCGGTGATAATAGGTTTCTTCCAGCGCCGTCTCCACGCCAGCCTCCGCCGTGTCGTGCTTGTGCGGCGGGTAGCTCGACCAGTGCCCGGACGGCGTCACCACCTCGACGACCAGCAGGCTGTGCGCCGCTTTGTCCTGGGGCAGAATATTACGAACATAACGCGTATTGGTGCCACGTCCGCGAATCTCCCGGCTCATTTCCGGACCGGGAATGGCCCGCGCCGCATAGTCCGGCGCGCCAGGCGCGGTGCACACGGCCAGCTCTACATCGGACAGGGCGTGGACGGTGTAGTCTTTGCCAGGCGGCACGAACACGGCGCCGGGCGGCGCATCCTCAAAAGGTGACGCGCGGCCGCCG
The DNA here is from genome assembly GCA_946482045.1 of uncultured Asticcacaulis sp. The sequence continues at coordinate 7,719 of CAMLPZ010000004.1, read as the reverse complement.
ACCGCCGCGAACACCGTGTCCGCCACTGTGACATCGGCGGTTCCGGCGACCAGCACCAGGCAGGTTTCGCGCGTAACTTCCTGTCCCGAAAAGGACTGGCCTGGCGACAGTCTGACCACCGAAAATCCGACGCGCTCCCAGCCGGCGCTCTGCGGCGTGACGTTCAGCACCCGGCCCGTTTCATCCGGCGTATGCGGCCGGACCCTGAGGGTGCTCATGCCGCAACCGCTTCGACCAGGCCGGCCTTGCGCGCGGCCTCCTTCAGGGTCTTCAACCCCATCTCAGCATAGGTGCGCGGATCGGCCTTGGCCGGGTCCTGTTCGGCCTCGATTATGATCCAGCCACTGTATTGGATGGCTTTCAGGCCCTGCATGATGCGGTCGAAGTCGATCGAGCCGTCGCCGGGCACGGTGAACATCCCCGCCAGCACGCCGTTCAGGAAGCTGTCGTCCTTGCCAGCCGTGGCATCGAAGACGGACTGACGGACATCTTTGCAATGGACGTGGACGATCCGATCCGGGTGGTTGGCGATCACCTGATGCGGATCGATGCCGCCCAGGACGGCATGGCCCGTGTCCAGCGTCACGCCGACATTGCCGCCGGTGTGGCGGAAGAAGGCTTCCAGGTCCGCCGCGTCCTGGACGACCGTGCCAAGGTGGTAGTGATAGGCGAGCTTCAGTCCGCGCGCGCCGACATAGTCGGCCACGGCGCTCAGGCGGGCGCCGAACTGCGCCCAGCCGGCTTCGTCGAGATGCGGCCGGGCTTTCAGCGGCGTTTGCATCTGGCCATGGATGGCGTTGCTGGTCTCGGCGATGACGAAGACCCGGCTGCCCATGGCCAGCAGCAGGGCGAGATGGCTCTGAAGCGCGGCGATTTCCGCCTCGGCGTCACGCGTCAGAAGTTCGCAGCTATACCAGCCACCAACGAGATCCAGATTGAAGCGGCCGAGGAGTGCCCTCAGCGCGGCAGGGTCCTTTGGGAAGGCGCCGCCCAGTTCCGAGCCGGCGAAGCCGATCTCGGCAATGTCCTTCAGCACGCTTTCGAGCGGTGTATCCCCTCCCAACTCGGGCATGTCGTCATTGATCCAGGCGATAGGACTGACGCCAAATTGGATGCTCATTGGAGATTTTCCCTTTTTTTTCCGAATTCGATTTCCGAGCGCTTTTGCGCGTAGGCCGCGCGGGCGGATCGCACCGCCGGGGAGGACGACACTTCCGGAACGGCGACATCCCACCAGGTCCCGCCGGCGTCGGTGCCGGCCGTCGCGTCGGTCTCGATCACGATCACCTTCACGCCCGGCGCGGTGGCGGCGCGGCCGACCGCGGCTTCGAGCGCCGCGATGTCCGCGACCTTTTCCGCCTGAGCGCCCATCGCGGCTGCATGCGCCACGAAGTCGATGTCGGGCATCACCTTTTGCCAGCTGTCGGTCAGGCGATTGTTGAACGGCTGGCCGCCCACCGACCGCTGGAGCCGGTGAATGCAACCGAAAGCGCGATTGTCGACAACGATGAGAGTCAAATCGACGCCCATCATCACCGCCGTGGCGATCTCGGAATTCATCATCAGGTAGCTGCCGTCGCCGACCAGCACGAAGACCGGGCGGGCCGGCTCGGCCAGGGCGACACCCAGCCCGCCGGCGATTTCATAGCCCATGCAGGAATAGCCATATTCCATGTGATATCCGCCCGAGACACGGGTGCGCCAGATCTTGTGCATGTCGCCAGGCAGGCCGCCGGCGGCGGCCACGACGATGGCGTTCGGGTCGGCCGCGCGCATGAGCGCGCCAAGGACGCGGGCCTCCGTCGCCTGGCCATTGGGCGCGATCAATGCGTCGATGGCGGCGTCCCAGCTTTGTCGTGCGCTGCGCACCTGGTCAACCCAGCCGGCCGGCGCGAAATAGTCGAGATCAAGGGCTTCAAACACGGTACGGACGTCACCGACGACCGGCAGGGCATCGAACTTGTAGGCGTCGAACGGCGCGACATTGACCGCGGCCAGCACGGCGTCCGGCCTGAAAAGCGAGGCCGAGGCGGTCGTGAAATCCTGCAGGCGGGTGCCCAGCGCCAGAATGAGGTCGGCCTCACCCGCCGCCTGGTTCGCCGCGTCGGTTCCCGTCACGCCGATGGCGCCCAGGTTCAGCGGATGGTCATAAGGGATCGCGCCCTTGCCGGCCTGGGTTTCGCAAAAGGGTATGCCATGACGTTCCGAGAACGCCGCCACGACCTCTTCGGCACCGGAATAACGCATGCCGCCCCCGACGATCATGATCGGCTTTTTTGCTGCGGCGACGCGGTCTTTCAACGCCGCAAGCGACGTCGCATCCGCGGGCGGCCTGCGGATCAGCCAGGTCCGGGGCGCGAAGAAGGTCACCGGGAAATCAAAGGCCTCGGCCTGCACGTCCTGGCACAACGCTAGGGTGACCGGGCCGCAGTCAGTTGGATCGGTCAGGACCGCCATGGCCCTCGGCAAGGCCTTCAGTATCTGCTCCGGCCGCGAGATCCGGTCGAAGTAGCGCGACACCGGCCGGAAGCAGTCGTTGGCCGAGACCGTGCCGTCGCCGAAGTCTTCGATCTGCTGCAGGACCGGGTCCGGGCGGCGCGAGGCGAAGACGTCGCCCGGCAGGAACAGGACAGGCAGGCGGTTGATGTGGGCCAGTGCCGCCGCGGTTACCATATTGGTGGCGCCAGGCCCGATGGAGGTCGTGCATGCAAAAGCACGCTGGCGTTTCCATTGCTTGGCGTAGGCGATCGCAGCATGCGCCATGCCCTGTTCGTTGTGGGCCCGGTAGGTCGGCAGGTCGTCACGCCATTCGTAGAGCGCTTCGCCCAGACCGGCGACATTGCCGTGCCCGAAGATAGCCCACATGCCTGCGAAAAAAGGCACGACGCCGTTTTGCGTCTCCACGGACTGCGCCACCAGATAGCGCGTCAGGGCCTGGGCCATGGTTAGCCGGATGTGGCTCACGCCGCCGTTTCCTTTATACTCGACGGCCTGGAAACGGCACCCGATGCCGCCCGCCGCATTTCCTGCCATCCCGAGACCAGCCGGGACAACTTCTTCGCCATTTCACGCACGGCGCTATCGTCGTCGATCGTCCCGGTCAACCACTGGGCAGCCACATCATGGAAAATAGTGCGGCCAATGGCAAAGCCTTTCACGCAGGAGAAGCCGGCCGAGGTCTCGAAGGCGCGCAACAATTCCTCCTCCGGTGCCGATTGGCCCAGGACGACAATGCCGCGGCACAGCGGATCGTTGGAAGATATGACAGCGTCGATATTTGTCCACACATCGATGTCGGCGACGGGCTCCAATTTCCACCAGTCCGGCTTGATGCCCAGGTCATACAGGCGCTGGATCGCGCGGCTGCGGGTATGGGCATCGACCGGCATGTCCGGCGGCAGAATGAGTTCGAGAAGCAACTCGTGACCCGACCTTCGGCAGGCGTCGAACAGGATGATGAGTTGGCCTTCCTGCTCGGCGCGCAGGCCCGCCTCGTCATCGGGATGGTAGAAGACCAGGCACTTCACGACGTGGTTGGCAGGCCACGAATTGAGCTCCAGGCCGACGTCCGGCCCGGTTTCGAAACGCAGCGGACGGGATTTCGGCACCTCTACGGGCCGGCCGATCCAGTAGGTCGTGTGGGCGGCCTCGCTGAGGGCTTCCGAGCCATACTTGCCGTCCAGCAGCACGCCGAAGGTCTCATTGCCGTTGGCGAGATTGTCCACGGCGCGCAGGGCCAGCCGCTTGAAGGCCGACACCCGGCTCAGGTCCGCACCCAGATCAGCCGCGAGTTCCTCGAACTGGAAACGGTGATCCATGGCCAGCACGGTCAGCGATTCGTAGTCGCGATGGCGCGTCGTCGCCCAGTGAATGTGATCGAGTTCGGCTACGGCATCCGCCGACATCGGGTGCTGCGTCTCAAGGAAGGCTTCAAGCTCGGGGAAGGTGGGCATCGCCGGCGCACAGCCGTGCCGGGTGACCACGATGGCGCCGCAGGCATTGCCCCACAGGCCGCAGGTATAAAGATCCTCGCCGCGCAACCAGCCCCGCAGGAAGCCCGCGCTGAACGCGTCCCCGGCGCCGAGCACATTCATGACGTCGATAGGGAAGCCAGGAACGGTGAGCGCCTGATCGACCTGATCCGGGATCTCCCTGTCGAAGATGGCGCAGCCCTCCGCGCCCAGCTTGCACACCAGGACGGCGTCCGAGACCTTGCGGATGGCCTTGAGGGCGTCGATGACGTTTTCCTGCCCGCCGAGAATGCGGATTTCCTCTTCGGTCCCGATGATGAGATCGCAGAGCGGCGCAACAACCGCGAGACGCCGCGTAACCTCCGCATTGGACACGTAGCGCTGTTCGCCCATGTCCCGGGACGTCAGGCCCCACAGGACCGGACGATAGTCGATATCGAAAATGATCTTGCCACCTGAGGCCTTTACGGCCCGGACCGCCTGGAGACTGGCGTCAAAGACGTTCGGCCGCGAAAGATGCGTTCCGTCGATGACTAGAGATCGGGCGGAAGCCAGCCAGCTGGGGTCTATATCGGCGATATCGATCGCCATGTCCGCGCAGTTCTCACGATAGAAGATAAGCGGGAAGGTCTCCTTGTCGACAATTCCGAGGATAACCAGGGCGGTCAGGCGTTCCGCGTCCGAAACCACGCCCGTGGTATCGACGCCTTCCTTTGCGAGGGTTTCCAGGATGAAGCGGCCCATGTGATCGGCACCGACCCGGGTGATCAGTCCGGCATTCAGACCCAGGCGGGCGGCGCCGATCGCGGTATTGGTCGGGCTTCCACCGACATACTTGGCAAAAGATGCCATATCCTCGAGGCGACCGCCAATCTGCTCACCGTACAAATCGACGCTGGAACGGCCGAGCGTAATAACGTCTGGTCCCGTCTGCCTGGCATCCATTGTGTCGGTTTCCTTTTCCCACGGCTAAGCCACCATTTCTTGATATAGAATATTTATTCCTTCTTTTTTAAAAATGCAATTGTCATTTCACCGCCAACTACAACTAGTTGTCGTGTTCCTGACTGGCGAACGCATAAGAGATCACAAGGCTTTGGACGAGGCAGAGGGTCGCGGTGAGCGACCGGAAGGAGCGAACCTCGGCATCCCGGACAAGCAGGACCTGCCCGGACCCCTTGACCAGCGGGGAGACATTCGAGTCCGTAATGGACAGGACCGGCGCCCCACGTTCCAGTGCGATGGCGTGGCACTTGACCGTCTCTTCGGCATATGGCCGGAAGCTGATGGCGATGAGAAGGTCATTGGGCTGGATGCCGCGAATCTGATTCGCCCACAATCCGCCAGTCCCATCGATAAAACACGTGCGCTTGCCGGCGCGTTGCAGCGCGTAGGCCATGTATGCCGCTGGCGGGAAGGCGCGACGGAAGCCGGCGATATAGACCGTGCTGGCCTGGGCGATCACCGCATTGGCCTCACGGATCTGCGCGGCGCTGATCGACTGGCGCAAATGGTTGAGGGACACCAGGTCCGCTTCGACATATTCCCCCAGGATATCGTCCGTCGCGCCGTCCGCCTCACCGCTAGTCGCCTTGAACTGACGCGCGCGCTCGCCATAGGCCAGGGTCATATGGTTGGCGAGAAGCTCATCCCGGATCACCTTCTGCATCTGGCTGGCGCCAGGATAGCCCAGGCTCTTGGCGAAGCGTACGATGGCCGACGGCTGGACATCCGCGCGATCCGCGATCACGGCCAGCGTTTCGAAGGCGACGTCCTCCGGCTTGTCCAGCACAAAGGTCGCGACCTGCTTCATACGCCTGGAGAGGTCTTCGTAACCCTGGACGATCGTCGACCTCAGGGTCTCCAGGCTATCCGGTGCCTCAGTACCGGTTTCAAGATCTTCATCCTCGCCCAGCATATCTGCTCCATAGTTCTCAATTGGCTTTATTATAGAATTTCCGTTCCAAGCTTGCGGCTTGACTTTTGAATGATAACCGTAACATCATATAATCATTCCAACAATGGAATAAAAATTTCGAGGCGCCCGCAGGACGCCATGCAGAGGAGCACATGATGGACATCGCGGTTATCGGCGCCGGGCGTATCGGTCGTATCCACGCCAGGAATGTTTTCGATCATCCGCTGTTGCGTCTGCATTCCATCGTCGACCCGGTCGGCGACAGCGCCCAGACCCTCGCACAGGACCTCGGCGCAAGCGTCAGCACGTTCGGCAGCGTGCTTAGCGACCCGTCGGTCAAGGGCGTCATCATCGCCTCACCGACCGACCAACACCTCGACCAGACGCTGAAGGCCATCGCCGCCGGCAAGGCCGTCCTGTGCGAAAAACCCATCGATCAGAGCCTGGCCACAGCCCGGAGCGCCGCTGGCGCGCTGGGCGGCGACAAGCCCTTACTGCTCGGTTTCAACCGGCGCTTCGACCGGCACTTCGGCGCATTGAAGGCACAGCTTGCCGACGGACGGATCGGGGCATTGGAAAGCGTCTCGATCATCAGCCACGACCCGGCCCCGCCGCCCATCGCCTATGTCAAGGTCTCGGGCGGCCTCTTCAAGGACATGGCGATCCACGATTTCGACATGGCGCGGTTTCTGCTTGGCGAGGAACCCTCGGAAGTCTTTGCCAGTGCGTCCTGCCTGGTCGATCCGGGCATCGGCGCCGCCGGCGACGTCGACACGGCAAAGACCGTGCTGAAGACACCATCGGGCAAGATCTGCGTCATCAGCAATTCGCGCCGGTCCGGTTACGGCTACGACCAGCGGATCGAAGCCTATGGCTCGAAGGGGCTCTTGAAGGCGGACAACGTCCTGGAGTCGACGGTTTCGCACTGGGGCGAAAACGGTCCGGCACTCGATTCGCTCCAGAATTTCTTCCTCGACCGCTATGCAGAGGCCTACCGCACGGAAATGCACCATTTCGCCGAGGTTCTCGCGGGCAAGGCCAAACCCCTCGTCGGCTTTGACGACGCCGTCCGCGCCCTGGCGCTGGCCGAAGCCGCCGCGGAATCGGTGGCTTCAGGCCAGGTCGTCAAACTGTAGGAGCCGGCGAGAGGACGGCCTTATTTCACGGGGCCGACGCCTTCCTGGGTTGGCGTCACCGGGTTGATGGTGCCGTCGGGATTGTAGGTCATTTCCTCGATGGCGATCGATCGCTTGTGATCGCCGCCACCCGGCAGCAGCTTGTTGTGATAGAACAGGTAGGATCGTCCCTTCCGCTCCAGGATCGCCTGGTGATTGGTACTGATCGGCAGGTAGTCGAGGATCACACCGCGATAGGTATAGGGTCCCATGGGGGAGGTCGATGTCGCGTAGACGATCTGCCCCGGCCATCCGGTCGAGAAGCTGAAATAATAAAGGCCGTTGCGCTTATGCAGGAAGGGCGCCTCACCATATTTCTTTTTGGGATCTTCCGCCGGGAAGCCCAAGACCTTCAGGTCTTCGATCGGCCCGGCCAGGTGGATCATGTCGCGCTTCAGCTTGACGATCTTGGGGACGCGGGTGCCGAAAAGCATGTAGGCCTGACCGTCGTCATCGACAAAAACAGCGGGATCGATCGGTTCGGCGCCGACGTTGGTGTCACGGGCCTTGTCGACCAGAGCGTCGGACCGCGCATCCACGAACGGCCCTTCGGGCTTCTTGCTGACGGCCACGCCGATCTTGTCCTGCCCGACGGGCGCATAGAAATAGTATTTGCCGTTGCGGTAGGCGGCTTCGGGCGCCCAGGCCTTGGCGG
>CAMLPZ010000003.1 GCA_946482045.1 uncultured Asticcacaulis sp. | reverse complement strand
GGGGATCTTACTTTTAGAACCGATAGCTCACACCCAGCTTCACCGAAGCGCCGTAGCGGTAATAGCCCTGCGGCAGGAACGGATTGCCATTGATGCTGTAGGTCTGGGCTTCGTCGAGCAGGTTCTGGCCTTCGAGCGAGAGTTCGAGCCGGTCATTGATCTTGTACGAAGCGTGCGCCGTGACCCAGGTGATCGGATCGGCGACTTCGTTATAGCCTTCGCCCAGGACATTGATGGCGGTGACGAAACCATCGGTGTGGTCGCCGGTCAGGCGCAGCGAGATCGGCCCTTTTTCATAGACGGCACTGAGCGAATAGACGGATGGCGCGATGCCTTCCAGCGGACGCTCCTGCTCGCCGACCCAGCTCTTGGCCCAGTTGCGCGTGTACTGCGCCTGGACGCCGAAGCCGTTTTCCAGGAAATGCTGGAAGCCCACTTCGACGCCATCGACCTTGGCATGGTCGCCATTGATTGGGCGGCTGACATTGAACAAATAGCCGGGTACGCCGATGTCCTGCCCCGGTTCCCAGCTGGTCGTGATCTGGTCCTTGATTTTCTTGGTGAAGACCGCGACGTTGAAGATCGAGTTGCGGCTGAAATACCACTCCAGCGAGGCATCGAACTGATCGGCTTGATAGGGCTTCAGCTCGGCATTGCCACCATAGATCTGAGTAAACTCGCCCCACGACACGCTTTCGGTCGTGTTGGTGGGGGCCAGCATGTTGACCGACGGACGGGCCATGGTGCGGGCGGCGCCCAGTCGCAGCCGCAGTTCTTCGGTGAAGCGGTAGTTCAGGTTAAACGACGGCAGGAGGTAGGTCTCTTCCGCGTCCTGCGTCACCTCGCTCGGATCGTCATAGACGGCGGTATAGTTGAAGGCGCCGTTCTCTATGATCTCGAGGATCTTCGCATCCCAGGCCTGGGCATTTGTCTTGGTATTGACGACGCGCAAACCGACATTACCGGTCCAGTTGCTGCCTGTCAGGTTGGCCTGGACGTAGGCCGCCCAGGTCTTTTCGCCGACGCGGTAGCTTTGCAGCGGGTTCCACACCGGCGCGGCCTTTGAGTAATCGTACGTGCCGCCGCCTGGACGCGCCGTGCCGTTGTAGGCGGCCAGGGCCTGCTGATAGGCTTCGATGTCGAAGGCCAGGAAAGTGCGCGGGAAGTCGCCGCCGACCTCGCTCATGAAGTTCGGCAAGGAGAAGCTGTGCGAAATAACATTGCCGCCCAGGTCTTCGACATTGATGGCGTAGTTGCCGGAATAGTAGTCGGCGCCACCGGTTAGGGCGTTGTTGACCAGGTCACGTGACTTCTTCCGGTCGGTATAGCTGGTGCCGAACTGCACGCTTTCCAACCAGCCACGGCTGGTCGCCCATTTGCCGGCAACCGTGGCGCCAATGATTTCGTCATCTATATTGTCGCCGGCCAGCGAGAAGTAGTGCGTGTTGAAATCGGCATCGCCAAACTCACCATTGGCGAGGCCCGACGCCAGGTCGCGGCCGTCGTCAAAATCGACAGTGACGTTGGGCACGCGATCGCCGGTCAGCGATATGTGCGCGGAGTTCGGCTGATTCATACGCAGGACGACATAGCTGTCCTGCCCGCCTGAATGACGCTTGGAGGTCGAGCTGTAGAGGTCGCCGGTCAGGCTCAGCGTGTCCGATACCTGCCATTGGGCGTTGACGCCGAACAGCTGGGTTTCCACCACGCGGTAAGAGGTCTGGTTGAGCAGCTCCGGGTTCATCCGCAGCTCCGGGTCGGGATTGGTCATGTCAAAGCTGGTGACGATGCCGTCCTGGATGACCACGTTCGACCAGCGGTCGGGCGCGAACAGCGGATAGAAGGACTGCTGGTAACCCACTTCCGGCGAGTCGAGCTTGGTCGACAGGCCGTCGAAGACCAGGCGGAAGATGTCGGAGGGACGCCATTCCAGTTTACCGGTAAAGGCCGTGCGCTCCTTCTTTTCGAGGATCGAACCGACGCGGAATTGGCCAGGTCCGATCAGGCCGTATTCCTCTTCATCGAGCACGCCATTACCGTTCGGATCTATAGCACCGCCCCAGGTATTGCCCCATAACCAGCTTTCGTCAGTGGGGTCGGCATTGCGGCTCCAACCGCCGTCATTGCCTGCGATATCGCTGCGGTCGTCGCGCTGTTCCAGCACCACGCCCAACAGGATGCCCCAGGTGTCGTCGGCAAAGGTGTTGCTGTAGACACCGGAAATCTTCTTGCCGTCCAGTTCGGACATCAGATTGCGATCGGCCTCGAACCGCACGCTGCCGTGCTGGCCGCGCTTGTCGAACGGGCTGGCCGAGCGCAGGTTAACCAGGCCGCCGATGGCGCCTTCGGTCAGCGAGGCCTCCGCGCCCTTGACAACGTCGGCGCCGCTGATGACGTCGGACGGCAGGACGTCATAGGCAAAGTCGCGCCCCGCCCCGTCGGTCGCCAGGATCCGGCCGTTAAAGGTCGATAGTGTATATTCCGGCCCCAGACCGCGGACACTGACCGTGCGGCCTTCGCCGCCGGCGCCGCGCGAAATCGAAACCCCGGTGATGTGCGCCAACGAGTCCGCGACGTTGTCATCCGGGAAGGTACCGAGTTCCAGTGCGCTGATCGAATCCGTCACCGTCGTGGCATTGCGCTTGGTACGGATGGCGCGCGCGGAGCTGCCGCGGACGCCGACGATGACGACCTCTTCACTCTCGACCGGTGCCGGCGCCGAGTCCTGCGCAAAGGCGGAACTGGCGGTCAGGAGGGCAGCAAAAGCTGCGCCGGTGAGCGCGACGGCGCGGAAAGACTGACGACGGTACATTTGAAATATCCCATTTTCATGTTTGAACGACCAAATCAGCCTTCGTTTGGAAACAAAATCGCAAACAAACGTTTCGCTTTCCAATGAGACCTAATGAAAACGTAACATTAGCTTCGAAAAACTGTCAAATCGAAACGTAACGAAACGCAACATAAAGTTTGTTTGCAGTTCGGTGACGCGAAAATGGCACACTGAATTGTCTGGTTGCGGCCAAGCAAGGCGGCAAATTTCGCAAGCGCCGCTAGTCCGCCGGATTGCACCTCCAGCAACCACCACGAAGTCCGCGACGAAAAAGCGTTACGCCGGAAACAAGCGCAATCGGCGATCGCACTGTCGAGCAGCTCAAGAATTAGGCGTTAGCCCGCTTTGCCAATATGCAAATTGTAAGATGATCTGATCCACCCGTTTAAGCAGGCGCCCACTCAAAGCCCTAACCTGCGGTAGGCATCAATACCATCACCGCGTTGACCAGGATCAACGCGGTGATGGTCTAGTAGAACAGGGAGTTCTCGGTCAGAGCCAGCAGCCTGGTGCGTAATGGCGCAAGCGCTATTTGCTTTCCGCTTTCGGCTTATGGCTGGTGAGAACAAGCGAACAGATAATCCCGCCCAGGATCAGTGCCAGGGTTACGCCCAGAGAGACGTTCGGCGGAAACTTTTCAAGTCCCATCCAGTCGGCCACGAACGGCTTGGCGCCGATGAAGATGAGCACTATGGCCAAGGCGGGTTTCAAGTATTTGAAACGATGTATGACCGCTGCCAGGGCAAAGTAGAGTGCGCGCAGGCCAAGGATTGCAAAGATGTTGCTGGTGTAGACGATGTAGGGGTCAAGGGTGATCGTGAATATGGCGGGCACACTGTCGACCGCGAACACAAGGTCGACAAACTCGACCATAAGCAATGTGATGAGCAGCGGCGTGGCAAGGGTACGCCATTTTCCGGTGCGCTCGTCCCGCTGCCGTGTCACGAACTTATTGCCATCAAGCGCCTGTGATACCGGTATGATTTTACGCAAGAGCTTCAACATACCGTTCTTTTCAATGTCGGGCTCTTCGTTGCCGGACACGAGCATCTTGACGCCCGTGAAAATCAGGAAGACCGCAAAAAGGTAGAGTATCCAGCTGTACTGGGCCACCAGAGTGGCCCCTAGCCCGATCATTATGCCCCGCAGAACGATGACGCCGAGGATGCCCCAGAACAATACCCGGTGCTGGTATTCGCGGGGGACGGCGAAATAGGTGAATATCAGCGAAATAACAAAGACATTGTCCATTGCCAGGGTTTTTTCGACGATAAACCCTGTCAGATATTCCTTGCCGGCCTGATCCCCCAGTTCAAACCAGATCCACGCGCCGAAGCCCAGGGCGATGGCAATGTAGAAGGCGCTCATCCAAAGGCTTTCGGCAATGCCGACCGTGTGGGACTTGCGGTGAAGCACGCCCAGGTCGAACGCCAGCAGGAGGATGACAATAGAAAGGAAGGCCGCCCACATCCAGGCGGGCTTTCCCATAACAGGCTCGAAAAGCAGTTCCATCGGAGTGTCCTGAAAACAAGCACATCCCGAAACGGGTTTTGAATAAGATGTGCGTTAAAACAAAGCATGCGCGCAGGCGCGGCCACCCGGGCCGAGGTCCGCCCTAGTCAAATTCGCATATTGGCCGCCGGCGGCGTGGCGCTGCGGTTTGGTATCGCGATCTGGGCAGGAGGCCGAACAGCCCCTGCTCTACGATCCGGTCAAGTTCGCCGCTGTCGAGCCAGACGCCCCCACAGGTGGCGCAGGTATCGATTTCGACGGCGCCGTGAAAAGAGCGGCTGAGTAATGTGTGGCAGTCAGGGCAGGTGCGGTTGGACATGACGGATTCGCTGTGGTTCGACGGAAGCCGTCCTGGTCTCCCGCCGGATATGACATCAGTTGGACGCGATCTGGCGTTCTGTTCCGGGCGTCGGCGAGGCGGCGTTATCAGCTACGCGAAGCTGTCCCGGGCTGCAGGACGTCGGCCCGGCAGGATTGCCTCCCGCCACCGGCCAATGTGACAGGTGTGTCCAAGGTCCGTTCCGTGCCAGTTATGATAAGCGGGCTGGTCTTCATAGGTTCGCTCCATGGTGTGATCACCGCCGCGCGGCTGTGCGGGGGCCGAACCTTATCTAACCGAATGCGATGCTGGATTTCCGTTTCGGGTTAGGGCGCTTGTCGTAGGAATTGCGAAGGGGTTCACCAACAGGTTTTTTACACCTACGCAGCGGAAAGGCAGCGGCCGCGTCGACCAAACGCAACAGCTTTTTGGCGCGGCATTGACCTATCCTGGCCGCATTGCTTCGTTAGTCATGGAGAGTGAGCAATGCTTCGTCGAAGTTCTTCGCCCGGGGCTACGCATCGACCCCCGCGTGCCAAGGCTATATCTGTCCCCATCGATGTCGGCCTGCGCCAGTATATGCTGGGCATTTACTCCTATATGGCGCTGGCGCTCATGGTCAGCGGCGCGGTCGCCTTTCTTGCCGCGCAATCCCAGCCTTTCATCGATGCCGTCTATATTATGAACGGAGACCGGATAGCGGGCCTGCAGCCGGCGGGGTGGGTGGTTGCGCTTAGCCCACTTGGGCTGGCGCTTCTGCTGGGCTTCGGCCTGCAGCGTATGAGCCTTGCGGCGGCCCAGGCCGCTTACTGGACATTCGCCGTCTTGATGGGGTTGTCCCTGACGACAATCGCGCTGGCATATACCGCAACCTCCATCGCTCAGGTCTTCTTCGTTGCGGCGGCCACTTTCGGTGTGGTCAGCCTTTACGGGTACACGACGCACCGCAATCTGGCACGCCTGGGCGGCTTTCTGATGATGGCGGTCATTGGTCTTGTGGTCGCCGCCCTGGTCAACCTGTTTCTGCAGAATTCGATCTTGCAGTTCGCCCTGTCAGGCCTGGGCGTCCTGGTGTTCACAGGTCTCACCGCCTTTGAAACCCAGCGGCTCAAAATTCTCTATGCAGAACTCGCCGCCAATGGAGAAGCCATGCAGAAGGTCATGATCGTCGGAGCACTGTCTCTATACATCAACTTCATCAACATCTTCACCAGCCTGATGCACCTCATCGGCGAACGGCGCTAACAGGAGGAAACCTTGGACTCAGAAGACCTGTACATCGATCGTGACGGCAACGCCTATTTTGAGCGGCGCAGACACGTGAAGCTGCCACGCCTCGCGGACCCGGAGGATGAACCCGAACTGAAGGCGCATCGCCGACAGTCGAGAAGAAAGAGTTCCCGGCGCAAGGTGCGGATGATGCGGTAACCACCATGAAGCGCATGCGCCTTCGCCCCCATATGGCGCGTGAGCTTCCGGACCTGCGGCGATTGTCCGGCCGCAGGACCAGCCGTCACAAGTGTCCCTGTTTGTGATTGGCCGCAAGCCATCCGCTCCCCCTGGCGGATGGCTTCTTTTTCGCGTTATCGCTTGCTGAATGACTGATCTTATGTAGGCTCCTTTCGATGCCATTCTCACACCTCCTTGACAGCCCGTTCGATCCGTTGCTGAAAAAGGCCAGCGCTGAGCGAGGCAGGACCCACCCGCTTTGGCAGGACGCGCTTTTATCCGCCATGCTTGTGGTGGGTACCGGGCTTTTTGTGTTCATTTTGGCGAGTCTGGGGTTTCCCTCTCCTGGGGCCCTGGGCATCGTGTTCGTGCTTCCGGTTCTTTGTGCAGCCATCTTTCTGGACTTCAGAATGGCGCTCATCACCGTTGCGCTGAGTGTCGCGGCCTACATGATCATCCTGCTTCCGACGGGCAACGACACATGGTCTCAGGCGACGCCCAAGGCTCTGGTCCTGCTTTTTGTCACCTTGTTTGTCGGAGCCATGGCGACGCGCCTGAAGCGGATGAACAGGGAAAGTCAGGACCGGGAAGCTATATTGTCCGGACTTTATGCCCTTAGCCACGGGCTGCTCGGACTGACCAGCGTGCAGGAGGTGCGTGCAGCCGCAAGCATCCGGCTGAATGAACTGACGCGTGCCAACTGCAGCATCCTTCTGAGGCGCGAAATTTCGGCGGAGGACGAGGCGGCACGATCCTGTCTCGCGCTTCGCATGCCGGTGGGCGCCGGCACCGCAAATCTGCCCCATGCCAGCGACCTGGTCATGCCGTTGATCGCCCGTGACTTAGCATTTGGGGTGCTAAGGTTTTCAGGCGTGGATGGTAGCCAGTTTCCCAGTCACCGGTTTTCTTCAAAGGTACTGGCCACACTGACAGCGCAAACGGCGATTGCGCTGGACAAAGCCTGTCTTGCCGAAGCGCACGCGGCGGAACTTCAAAAGGCCGACCGTGAACGCTTCATGAGCGCACTGCTGTCTTCCGTCTCCCACGATTTCAAGACGCCCCTTGTCACCATCATCGGGGCATTCAGTGCCCTGACCCTCAAAGATGCCGCTCCCAAGGACGCAGAACTGATAAGCAGCGGGCTTGAGGAAGCCCAGCGGCTTAACCGCTATGTCAACAACCTCGTTGAGATCAGCCGGTTCGAGGCAGGCCTCAGCGAAGGGGTAGGACCGCCGCTTCTTTTGCACGATGCTATTTCGAGCGCCCTTCGGGCGTTGCGTCCGATTATCGACAAACAGTCGTTCCGCGTCGATATCGGTCCGGGTTTTCCCCTTTTGAACGTCAGTCCCGCGCTCCTGGAGCTGGTTTTGATCAATCTCATCGAGAACGCACTGAAGTACGGGCCGGACGACGGCGTGGTCAGCGTCGTTGCGGAAGCCGGGGAACAGCGGGTTACGATCGATGTCGACGACGACGGCGCGGGGATTCCCCATGACCTGCGCGGCACCGTCTTTCAAAAATTCTACCGGGCCGAGGTCGGAGATCGAAAGGTTTCGGGCACTGGCCTGGGATTATATATCTGCAAGGAGATCGTGGAGTCCTGGGGCGGGACGGTGTGCGCCATCGATCCACCGGACGGCACCGGAGCCTGTATGCGCATCACCTTACCCATCGATATTACGACGCCATTGGCGCCGTTGCTTGAGGAATTAGAGGGATGAGAACCCTGCAACCGAAAATCCTGGTCGTCGAGGACGACCCGCAGATCCGCAAGTTCCTGACGATCACCCTAACCTCGCATGACTACAGCGTCATCCCGGCGGAAACAGGCCGCGAAGGGACCAGGCTGGCCACCTCCGTGAAGCCGGATGCCGTGCTGCTTGACCTCGGCCTTCCGGACATCGACGGCACAGAGGTCATAACATCTATCCGTAGCTGGTCGAAAATGCCGATACTCGTTTTATCTGTGCGGTCCCAGGAAGACGACAAAATCAAGGCCTTTGATCTTGGCGCGAACGACTACGTGACGAAGCCGTTTGGTACGGGGGAGCTCATGGCGCGGCTCAGGGTTTCATTGAGGGATGCTGTTACGGCTCAGGCCGAGGATCCGATGGTGACTGTCGGCGACCTGGTAATCGATCTCGTCCGTCACGTTGTAACCGTGCGCGGTGAGCGCGTGAAGCTGTCGCCAAAGGAATTTGCGCTGCTTAAAGTCATGGCTACACACGCCGGCAAGCTACTGACGCACCGTTTCCTGATGCAGGAAGTCTGGGGCCAGGCCTATAGCGATGATAACCAGTATCTGCGGATCTATATCTCCCAGCTCCGCCAAAAACTGGAACTTGACCCAACGCGCGATCACTTCATTATCAATGAGCCGGGTATAGGTTACCGCCTGGAGGTGGAATAGCACGCTCACGAGCAATTTGTGTAATTGGATGCCAGAGACTGCGGCCGGTTGCCTGCGCCATATCCGGAAATGAACCTGCCATAGTGCCGCTCGATGCACGACATCTCAAGGCAGCCGTCCATGTCCGGCTTCGCCGCGTCTCGGTAAATGCTGACCGAACCGAATTGATCCCTTACTATATTTTTATTAGTTCGAACTTCGCGTTTATGTCGCAGTCGTTAAATTACGGCGGTCGACTAGCAGCGCTATGCTTGTACGAACTTTGCTAAGTTTTCGGATGTCACCTGATCAAGCCACAGTCTCGTTATCCATTGATATTACCGCCTGTGAACGTGAACCTATTCACATCCCGGGTAATATTCAGCCTCATGGCATCCTTCTGGTGCTTGATGCGCGAAGCTTGAAGGTTCAGCAGGTCAGCGCTAACGCCGGGCCTCTGCTGAGTTGCACCATAGATGAAACCCAAGGCCAACACTTTAATGATGTCATAATCACTGAGGCCGCAGGACTGCTCAACCGGATCGATCGCGCTGAACTGGGTGACGGCCCCGTGGTCCTTGGTGCCGTTGTAACAGAAACCATGCGCTACAATACCCTGGCGCATATGGCAGGCGGGTCGCTGATCGTCGAGTTCGAGCAGCTCGGTCCCCACGATGCCGGCTCGCTCGATCATCTCTACCCACAGGTCCGTGCCTTTTTAAGCAGCTTGCAGGCCAGTGCCACCACCGAGGAGCTGAATACGCGCGCCGCCACCCACGTCCGCGATATCACGGGCTTTGACCGTGTGATGATCTATCAGTTCGACGATCAGTGGAACGGTACGGTCGTGGCTGAGGACCGTAACGACGCCTTGCCATCCTATCTCGACCTGCGTTTTCCAGCCTCGGACATCCCGGCCCAGGCGCGCGAGCTTTACCGGCTGAACCGTCTGCGCCTCATTCCCGACGCGACTTATCAGCCGGTCCCAATTCTGCCGTCCCTGAACCCGGCCACGAACGCGCCGACAGATCTCAGTCAGTCCGTCCTGCGCAGCGTATCACCTGTCCATCTCGAATACATGCGCAACATGGGCACGCCCTCGTCCATGTCGATCTCCATCATCAGCGACGGCAGGCTGTGGGGCCTTATTTCCTGTCACCACAGCGCGCCTCGTCACGTCCCAGCCCACGTGCGCACCGCCTGCGATTTTGTTGGCCAGATGCTTGCCATGCAATTGCAGGCCAAGTCGCGCAATGCCGAAGCCGTCCAGCGCGTCGCCTATCAGGCCATTCAGAGCGATCTGCTGGGCTCGATGGCGGGCGAACCCTTCTTCATCGACGGTCTCAGGAAAAGCCCCGACAACCTTCTGCGGCTGGCCGAAGCCTCGGGGGCAGCCATCGTCTTCGGTGACACCATCTCGACCGTGGGCGCCTGTCCCGCCCAGGACGACATCCAGCGAATCGTCGCCTGGCTGGCCTCGAAAAAGGACAGCCCTGAACTGTTCGCCACCGACCACTTGGCCGAAGTCATTCCCGGGGCCGAACGTTTCGCCGACGTGGCCAGCGGTCTGATGGCCATCTCCATCTCGCAGCTTCACGCCAGCTATATCCTTTGGTTCCGCCCCGAAGTGATCCGTACGGTCAGCTGGGGCGGCGATCCAACCACCAAGATGCGTCATGGTGGTGATCCAGCACGGCTGCATCCACGTACGTCATTCGAGCAATGGAAGGAAACCGTGCGGCAACGTTCGCTGCCGTGGACCACCGTGCAGATCGATGTCGCCCGCCTCTTCCGCGGCACCATTGTCGGAATCGTCATGCGCAAGGCGGAGGAACTGGCGGCATTGAATCAGGAGCTGACGCGCAGCAACAGGGAGCTGGAGGCTTTTTCCTATTCGGTCAGCCATGACCTGCGCGCCCCCTTTCGTCATATCGTCGGCTATGCAGAAATGCTGCGGGAGAAGTACGGCGACAAGCTGGATACCAAGGCGGGCCGCTACATTAACGTCATCATCGAATCGGCCGAATCCGCCGGCAAACTGGTGGACGATCTTTTGGGCTTCTCGCAGATGGGGCGGATGACCGTCGTGCCCATTCGTGTCGATATGAACCGGCTGGTCGACGAGGTCCGCGACGTCCTAGGCGCGGACACCGAAGGTCGCAGGATCGAATGGGACATCAAGTCCCTCCCCCCCGTCAACGGCGATCCCGGCATGATGCGCCAGGTCATGCAGAACCTGGTGTCGAACGCCATAAAGTACACTCGCAAGCGCGACATTGCGCATATCGGCATAGAGAGCCACGAGACGGACAGCGAAACCATAGTTACAGTCCGCGATAATGGCGTCGGGTTCGACATGGCCTATGTCGGAAAGCTGTTCGGTGTTTTCCAGCGCCTGCACCGCGTAGAGGATTACGAAGGCACCGGCATAGGCCTGGCCAACGTCCGGCGCATTATTGAGCGGCATGGTGGTAGAACCTGGGCGGAAGGTGAGTTAGACAAGGGCGCGGCATTTCATTTTGCACTGCCGAAGGAGCAAGGGGCGAAACCATGAAGGGCTTGAGACCGATCCTTCTTGTCGAGGACAATCCAAAGGACCTCGAGCTCACGCTGGAAGCGCTCGAACGCAGCCAGCTTGCCAACGAGGTCGTAACCGCCCGCGACGGCGTGGAGGCGCTTGACTGGCTGTTCCGGCGCAATGCGCATGCGCACCGCGAAAGCAGTGATCCGGCTGTCATCCTGTTGGATCTGAAGCTGCCGCGCGTCGACGGCTTGCAGGTACTGGAGCAAATCAAAAGCGACGAGGAAATGAGGCATTTGCCGGTCGTCATGTTGACAGCTTCGCGCGAAGAAAGCGACCTGGTGAAAAGCTACCAGCTGGGCGTCAATGCCTTTGTCGTTAAGCCGGTCGGGTTCCAGGACTTCTTCAAGGCTATACGCGACCTCGGCATCTTCTGGGCGGTCGTCAACGAACCGCATCCGCCGCGGCCCCGCACCCAGCCCATGAAGGTCACGGAAGCATGAAGGACAGGCCGCGTCTAAATGTGCTGATGCTTGAGGACAGTCCGCTCGACGCGGAACTGATCGAAGAGCATTTGCAGCGCGGCGGTATCCTGTCTCGGGTGTATCGGGTGGCGACGAAGGACGACTTTGTCAGGGCCATCAATGAACAAAAGTTCCAGCTCATCCTTGCCGACTATAACCTTCCTGGCTTCGATGGCCTGTCGGCATTGAAGATCGCGGCAAAGACGGCGCCCCAGACGCCGTTTATACTGGTCAGCGGCACTTTGACAGAGGAAGCCGCAATCGAGGCCATGCGCAACGGCGCCAGCGACTTCGTCGTTAAGCAGCGCCTGACGCGCCTGCCCGACGCGGTGCAGCGGGCCCTGAATGAGGTTGGCGAACGCGAAGCGCGGCGAATAGCCGAGGGACTGCTGGAGCGCAGCAACCAGTCGCTGTCGCGCACCATCGAGACGCTTGAGCGCCGCGAGGAGCAACTGCGCCTGGCAACAGAAGCGGGTGAGATCGGCACGTGGGACCTGGACATTCCGACCGGCGTGCTGACTTGGTCGGAGCGCACCAAGGCAGCCTTCGGCATGTCACCGGACGCGTCGGTCAGCCTACAGGATTTCTATGCCGGCCTGCACCCCGACGACTTGGAAGCGACAAGCCAGGCCTTCGCCAGCGCGCTCGACCCTCAGGTCCGCGCCACCTATGATGTCGAATACCGGACAGTGGGCAAGGAAGACGGCATCGTCCGCTGGGTCGCCGCCAAGGGCAAGGGGCTATTCGATTCCTCCGGGTTTTGTATCCGCGCCATCGGCACGGCCATCGATATCAGCAGCGCAAAGCTGGAACGGGGGCGGCAGGTCCTGCTGGCCGAACTGACCAAGCTGCTCGGCAGCGACGACGCCGATGCAGCGCTGCATTCGGCCTGCGAGCTGATGGGCCAGCATTTCGGTGTCCAGCGCGTTGGCTATGGTCTGCTCGACGCCGTGGCGGATACCTTCAGCTATACGGTGTGCTGGACCGACGGCACGGTGCCGCCGCTGCTCGGGGAATACCCGGCCCAGGCCTTCGGACCACAGATCGTTGCACGCCTCCGAACCGGCGAGACTGTAGTGGTCGACGACCTGTTCGCCGCCGCGATTAGCAGCGAGACCGAAACGCTCCAGACGGCGTCCGAAGTCGATACCCGCGCCATACTGGTTGTACCGTTCCTGCGTGGCGGGCGGCTGCGCACGATTGTTTACCTGAATGCGCGCCAGCCCCGCAAATGGACCGCGGGCGAAATCATTTTTATGGAGGCCGTGGCGGAACGGACGCGCCAGCTGATCGAAAGGGCGGAAGCCGACGCCGCCATTCGCGGCACGGCCGAACGCTATCGTCTGGCGTCCAAGGCGACCAATGACCCTATCTGGGACTGGGACCTTCAATCCAATCACGTGCTGTGGAACGATGCCTTGTACGACGTGTTCGGCTTCGCGCGTGCGGATGTGCGTGCGACCGGCGAATGGTGGCTGGCGAATATCGCACCCGCCGACCGCGACCGCGTCAAAGCGAGCATCCATGCCGTCATTGACGGCGAAGGGGACCACTGGAGCGAGGAATATTGTTTTCTCAATTCCGAAGGCCAGCCGGTCCCTGTGCTGGACCGCGGCTACGTCATTCGCGACGCGCAGGGCAAAGCGACCCGTATGATCGGCGCCATGCTGGATCTGACCGAACGGCGGCGAGCCGAACAAATCCTGAGGGAGTTGAACGAGCGGCTTGAGGAAAGGGTCGCCGCGACCATCGCCGAGCGCGAGGAGATCGAACAGACGTTGCGCCAGGCTCAGAAGATGGAAGCCGTCGGTCAGCTGACAGGGGGTATCGCGCACGACTTCAACAACATGCTGGCCGTCACCATGGGCTCGCTCGACCTTATGAAGCGCCGCGTCCCGCCCGAGGACACCCGTATGCACCGCTATATCGAGTCAGCCCTTGAAGGCTGTCGGCGATCGGCCAATCTGACGCAGCGCCTCCTGGCCTTCTCCCGTCAGCAAACCCTTTCGCCAAAGACGGTTGAGATCAACAAGCTGGTGTCCAACATGTCGGAATTGCTGCGCCATTCCATCGGCGCCGACGTCCAGCTTGAAACCGTACTGTCGGGCGGTGTCTGGCGCACCCATGTTGACCCGAACCAGCTTGAGAACGTCCTGCTGAACCTGGCCGTCAATGCGCGCGATGCGATGCCCGAAGGTGGCCACCTGACCATCGAAACCCAGAACGCCTACCTTGACAGCCATTATGCCGCCAGCGAACTGGGGATCAAAGCCGGGCAGTATGTCATGATTGCTGTGACGGATACGGGCACCGGCATGCCGCCCGACGTCATCGAAAAGGCGTTCGATCCGTTCTTCACGACCAAGGAGGTCGGCAAGGGCACAGGTCTTGGGCTTAGCCAGGTCTATGGTTTCGTCAAACAGTCCGGCGGCCATGTGCGGATCTATTCCGAACCCGGGCAGGGCACGACGGTGAAGGTATATTTGCCACGCGACGAGCAGCCAGCGGTCGAAGTGACGACGGAGACGCGGCCGGGCGAAATTCGCGGCGAGGCGAGCGAGCTGATCATGGTGGTCGACGACGAACCGTCGGTGCGGCGATTTACCTGTGAAGCGCTCATCGAACTTGGCTATGGTGTGATCGAGGTGGCCACGCCGTCCGCCGCCGTGCAGATGTTGAAGGAACGCGCCGACATAGCCTTGTTGTTTTCCGATATCGTCATGCCGGAAACCAATGGCTTCGAACTGGTCGAACAGAGCCTGCAGATCCGGCCGGATCTGAAAATTCTGCATTCCAGCGGTTATACGCGAAACTCGGTCGTCAGGGGACGTGCGCTTGACTCGCAATTGAACCTAATCACCAAACCGTTTTCGATCGACGAACTCGCCGTACGTGTGCGCGAAGTTCTGGATCGCTGACTGGTCTCGCCCGGCTCCAGAGCTAGCCACAGGTCATCAACCGCAAAAGGCTTACGCATAACTTAGGTTCGAGACTCAATCAGCCCACCCGGTAATTGCGATAGCAATAGCGACGTCGGCGGCAAAGTTGGCTACGAGCTTATCGTATCGGGTAGCGAGGTTCAGGTCAGGTGAATAGGCGGTAGATAGAATAGGACGGCGCCCTTGATCTTCGATGGCTTCGCGGATTCCGCTGACCTTATGGCTGGGTAGGTTGTCCATCACGACGATGTCACCCGCCGAGAGCGTGGGCGCCAATTCCTGTTCGATATAGACTCGGAAGGCGTCTCCATTCATCGGCCCATCGAGAACCCAAGGCGCCATGAGGCCGTCGCAGCGCAGGCCGCAGATGAAGGTCGTGGTTTTCCAATGGCCCCAGGGCGTTTTGCAGACTAACCGCTGGCCGATCGGGCATCGGCCATATGCCCGCGTCATCGTCGTGTTAGCACCTGTTTCATCAATGAATACGAGCTTTTGGGGATCAAGCTTTGACTGAGCTGCCTTCCAGCAGTCGGGAGCTTCTGCAACGTCGGCCCGATGTCGAAAGCATCATGGACTCATGAAACGACAAAAATGGAATCTCCCGAACAATCACATTCGTTCATCTCTGACGCCCAAATGCTCTAGACTAGAAGCGACGAAACAACTGCGTCGTGCCACCACAAGCCCGCATTCCTTATGGAAATCAGATGCTTGCAAAGCGTAGCTTCTATCCGGTGGCGGGGCCAAGATTTCCATGCCCATGCACTCACCTCTCATCGCGCGTGGCCTCCGGCATTGGACGTTCCCGGTCCGGTTCCACAAATTGACGCGAGATCTCGAATGCGAGCACGCGATCCTCAGGCAATTCCGATCGAGCCAGCACCGCACTAAGCAAAGAATAGTATGCCCGTCGATCGGCTTCCAGCCCCGACACTTCGTCTGCCGATATAACCCCGGGGTCTCCCCCGTGCAGCGAAGTCTGGCCTCGCTCGGCCATCGCAAGGACTGAGCGTCTTGTGCCGCGCTCCCGCTTGAGCCGGGCGAGGCGGCTTGTGGCGTTGGCCTCGATACCGTGGGCGCGTAACTGCGCCGCGAAGCCTTCGCGCCACTTTTGCAGGTCGGCCTTGCGCGGATTCAGGCGGCGCCCGTCCAGTCCCATTGTTTTGACGACCAAATGGATGTGGGGATGTGCGGGAGGGTTGGGGTCCGGATCGGTGGCCTGGGTATGGTAGGCGAATACATATTGGTGATCGTCGAATGCGATGGCGGCAAAGGCCCGGACAGCGCGCTTCATGCTGACCTCGTCCGTCTCGGCCGGCATCGAAAACACAATGTTGAGCGTATCCCTGCGGCCACTTTCCATGGTGAGCGCCTCCGCTCCGCTGAGGCGCCACTCCTCCTTCAGATCCCTCACCTGGTCCTTGCCCGTAGCAATCAGCCCGTCCTGGTCCTCGAGCGCGATATCACCTTTGCGGCTGATGTAATCGATATGGCGGCTGATCTGCCTCATGCCTTTGCAAGCCGAGGTGATCTTGACCATGACCTCAGGCACCTTCCGCACGGTCCTAGCAAGTCGTTCGCGGACAGCCTGAGCACGAACCGCCTCCGACCTGGCCGCGGCGCCTCCTCTGCCGGCGCGGGGCGTTCGAATACCTGTTTCAATCGGCTCCGATTTTTGCCGCATGGACTTGACCTGGGCCTCATACTCCCCCGCCTCCCACTCAACCAGGAAGCCGTCTACATAGCTTTTCGGAAGCGTCATCGACGCCACCGCCGGCTGTTGGCAGTGAGAAGCGCCGACACGGCTTCGGTATGGCTCCTGATCAGGTCGGCAAGATATTCTATCTGGGCCAAGGTCAATTCGTCGCTTTCGGCCCGCGCATTCATGTTGCGCGCGATCTGGTTGACGTTGCGCCCGAGCGCTAACAGGAGCTGATTCGAACGCGTCAACGCGCGCACCTCGTCTTCGCCGAACTGTGGCTCTCCCGTCAAATGAAGGCGCACCAGGCCCGTGAGCCAACGCGGAACGCTCATGCCTTCGCGATCCGCTACGGCCTTCAGCGCCGCGAGCTCTACATCAGTCAGGCGGATTTCCAGGCGTTTCTTGGATCCCCCCGTCTTGATGCCGCCAAAATCCGCCGGATGGGGTAGAGTATCGGACGCCGGGGCGCCCTCGATGACGCGGCGCAAGACTTGCCGGACGGCTTCGCTGGGTGTCACCTGCCGTGCCCGGCACCATGCTTCCCACGGCTTTTTCAAGTCCTTGAGGACGACGACCAGGGTTGTCGGGCGGACCCGTTTTTTCGGCTGATCAACCATGCGACCAAACCCTCACCCCAAAAGGCGATACCTTTTCGGCGAATAGCCTATCCTGCCTACCCAATAGCAAAAGCACGACATTTCTCATGAGAAAGCACTTGGTCTTGGCAGCTGCCCGGCCGACCGGGGGGCTTTGCCGCCCCCTCGCGGCGCCATGCGCCGCTTCCCCCCTGCAAGGGTGGCCACGTGCGCGGCTCACGCCGCCGCGCAGCTGAAATGGGCGAATTGGGCTCGGCGGGGGAAAGCGTGTCTTACGCATCGGTACGGTCAAGCCCCCGGTTGATCGGCTCGTAGCGTCTAGCGTCGTCAAGGCGCAGCACGCGAACATCGCGGCACGGGACGGATACGACCTCGGCCGTGTCATCCCATTTAACGAGCAGATGATCTTCAGCCTTCGCTCTGCGGCTCAGCACGATAATCCCGAACCGGCCCGCCACGGTCACGGCGACAACGGGCCGTTTGATCTCGGACGGATCGAGTTTCCTGGGCTTCCTGCCACGTCGTTCGCCTTCCGACGGCTCAGCACCGGTCGCGACTACGCCTGCCAAGGCCTGTTTCAGCTGTTCCACCGACCGGCGCGATATGTCGATATCCTGTGCCAGCCAGGCGCGCGTCTCGTCGGGAAACCTCTGAAACACCGAGCGCAATTCGAAGATGGTCTCCGGCGACGTATTTTTACCGCTGCGGTAAACCGCCTCGATTTCCGCCGGGGCGTTCACAAGTGCCAGATGCTTCGTGACGGCAGACGGCCGAATCCCGAGCTTCTTGGCCACTTCCGTCTGCTTCATGCCCGCGCCGATCTTGCCAGCCATGAAAAGCGCGAGCTCCATCGCCGTCAGATCGGAGCGCTGGAGGTTCTCTATCACCTGCTCGAAATCGTTTGGCGCCTCTTCCAGCCAAGCGGGTATGTGGGTCAGGCCGGCGGCGACAGCGGCCCGGCGCCGTCTTGCTCCGAACTTGACCATGTAGTGATCGGCAATCGACGGATGCAGCACAACGGTGATCGGCACCTTCACGCCGACCTCGGCTATACTGGCGGCCAGTTCGAGCACATCGTCGAAGGTCTTGCGCGGCTGGTTAGGGTCCTCGTGCACCCGATCCAGCTCAAGCGATAATGGTTTCCCCGCGTCCTTGCCTGAGACGCTTGCGTTCAAAGCCTCCAGGCCGCTCAGATCGATTGGCGACACGCTCATGCCAGCGGCCCTCCTACAGGCATGAGTTCCATCCGATTGAGGATCATGTCGAACACCGGCCGGATTTCCTTCCAAGCATCCCGGGCGCTGGTCTTCGTCATATCCGCGATGAACGCACCCGCAGCCTGCGCTTCGGCCACGGCGGTGCGCTTGTGCAGGTAGCCGTAGCGGAGATCCCCGTTATGCGTTCCGGACAACAGGTGCGCGCCGTACCCAGCGACCAGTTGCTGCAGGTTTGCACGTTGAAACGGCGTTGCCTCGACCTGGTTGGGAAGAATGCCGAGGAACCTGAGGTCCGGGTTCAAGGCTGTTCGTATCTTGCTGATGCCGTACCGCGGATGGCCCAGCACCGCCGAAATCCCGCCGATCGCTTCCTGATTGAGCTGAATGGGGGCAAGAACAAAACCGGCGCAGATCAAAGCCACAGCATACCGGATGTCGGGGTTCGGATTTGTATCGACGATGCAGACGTCGAAGGTGTTCCATCCATCGAGCGCGGCCCGGTAGCGTGACGCGAACGCATTGTGCTGGTCTGCGTGCCTTTCAAGCGTCGAGAGGCGATCATCGCCAGCGATCAGAACAAATGGCGCCGCCGGCAACGCCCGCACGGTGGCCTCGGTGAAAATGTCGCTGGCGCTGAAGTCAGCTGCGGTGACACTGGGGCTCGCCAAGAGCGGACGGGACGTATTCTGCTGATGGTCAAGGTCGATGACGAGGACGCTGCGGCCCTGCCGATGCATGTAGTGGGCCAGCTGGGTCGCAACCGCGCTTTTGCCGACACCACCCTTCTGGTTTGCCAGGACGAGGATTTTCATCTGCTGCCTCACGATGACCGACGACAGCACACGTTTGGCATTTTATATGTTTTGCATCACGCATTTTATACATTGTGAGCATTCAAAATAAATACTTTGCAGAATGGCAGAAGAATGCCCTCCGGCTTTGCCGGAGGGCAAAAAGCGCCTTCAGAAGGGGATTTCTTCATCGAGATCGTACTCTGGTGGCGGCGCGGTCTTTCCCTTACGCTTGGTCTGTGACGCAGAGGTCTGCGCCTCATCGCGTTTGAAGGGGGAAAGCAGCGACGTGCTGCCGATCAGTTCGACACCGTACTGCTTGACGCCGTCCTTCTCCCACTGGCTATAGCTAATGCGGCCGGTGAAGTGGACGAGGTCGCCCTTGCCGTAGTTCTGTTCGATATAGTCGACGCGCTTGTCGCCAAAGACGGTCA
The DNA here is from genome assembly GCA_946482045.1 of uncultured Asticcacaulis sp. The sequence continues at coordinate 21,064 of CAMLPZ010000003.1, read as the reverse complement.
CGCGGTGCCAGGTTGTGCGCTTGACCCATTCGCCGTTCGCGCCTTTGAAACCGTCATCTGTGGCGATGCTGAGGTTGGCGAGGCGGGCGCCATCGTTGAGGGTGCGGCAGGTCGGCGTGTCGCCCAGGCGGCCGATGAGGTTGACGATGTTGTTCATTGTAGTCTCCATGATGTTCACCCTTGGGGCCCATCCCCATCGGGCCGCGGCTTCACCGCGATCATGCGACCTGAAGGGCCGGTCGAGGCGGCGCGCCACACCCGCAGGGGCGAAACAGCGTGGAGCAGGGCGAAGCCCTTGGGGCGGACGCAGACCGGCTTACGTTCGCATGATTGATCGGGGTAAATGGCGCGCGCCCCTTGGGATGCGCCGGGAGGATGAAGGGAGGCATCAAACAGCGCCGCAAGCAAAACCCGCCCGGATTCCGCCACCTGCCACGCTAACATCGCCGGCCGGGAATGTCCTCAAAGCCTGATGACCACATCCGCGATGGCCGGGGCTCTTGAAGCGGCACCGCGCACGATGATCGGCGGGCCGCAGGCGTGACGCCCCAGGACAGAGGGCAGACAACCGTTTGCTTCCGTTGAAGGTCCGCCGCCAGAATAGTTGCAAGGACGCGCTTGACAACGGACGTGGCAAAAACCATCTCACCGCCGTTTTCCATCAAGAGGATGACCATGACGACGACAACGCTAGATGAGAAGCCCGTGGAACAGCATGCGTTCGAGGCGGATGTCAGCCGCCTTTTGCACATGATGGTGCACTCGGTCTATTCGGACAAGGACGTGTTCCTGCGCGAGCTGATTTCCAACGCGGCGGATGCCTGCGAGAAGCTGCGCTACGAGTCCATTTCGCATCCGGAGCTGGCGCCCGATGGCGTCCAGTCGCGCATTCTGGTCCGTCTCGACGAAGACAAGCGCACCCTGGTCGTCGAGGACAACGGGATCGGCATGAGCCGGGACGAAATGGTCGATGCTTTGGGTACCATTGCCCGGTCGGGCACCCGCGCCTTCATGGAACGACTCGAGGCCGCCAAGGGTGGTGAAAAGGCCGAACTGATCGGCCAGTTCGGCGTTGGATTCTACTCCGCCTTCATGGTCGCCGATCGCGTCGATGTCGTCTCCCGCCGTGCCGCCCAAAGCGAGGCGTGGACCTGGTCTTCGGACGGCCAGGGGACTTACAGCATCGCACCAGCCGAACCGGCCCAGGCGCCCGTACGTGGCACGCGCGTCGTCCTGCATCTGAACGAAGACGCGAAAACCTACACCAGCAAATGGACGGTCGAGCGGATCATTCGTGAACAGTCCGGCCATGTGCCGGTTCCCATCGACCTGGTCGAGAAGGAAGGGGCCGAAGCCACGCAGGTCACGGACGGCGCCGCCCTCTGGACCAAGCCAAAGTCGGAAATCTCCAAGGACGAATACACCGACTTCTATCGCCATGTGTCGGGTCAATACGACGAACCCTTGCTCAATGTCCATTTTCGTGCCGAGGGTCTGCATGAGTATACGGCTCTGGCCTTTGTCCCAGGGTCCCAGCCCTTCGATCTTTTCGATCCCGAGCGCCATGGGCGCATGAAGCTCTACGTCCGGCGCGTCTTTATCACGGACGAAGCCGAACTGTTGCCGCGCTACCTGCGCTTCGTCCGGGGGATCGTCGACACGGCCGACCTTCCGCTCAACATTTCGCGGGAAATGATCCAGGAAAGTCCGGTCCTGTCGGCGATCCGCAAGGGCGTCACCGGCCGGATCCTGACTGCGCTCGAGAAGCTGCCCGAAAGCGACGGTGAGGCCTCTCGCAAGGTCTGGGACCTGTTCGGACCTATCCTTAAGGAAGGTATTTATGAGGACTTCGAGCGCCGTAATCAGCTGCTGAAGCTGGCGCGGTTCCGGACGACGGCGTCAGACGACGCTACGCGCAACCTCGATGACTATATCAAGGCCATGAAGGACGGCCAGAACGATATCTACTACATCACCGGACCAAGCCTCGAGCAACTGAAGGCCTCGCCGCAACTCGAGGGGTTCCGGTCCAAGGGTATCGAGGTCCTGTTGCTGACCGATCCCGTCGACAGTTTCTGGACGTCGAATGTCGATGCCTACGAAGGCAAGACGTTCAAGTCGGTGACGCAAGGGCTTTCGGATCTCGACAAGGTCGGGGGCGCCGACAATGCAGAGACGCCGAAGCCCGAGCTTTCGGCCGACATCTCCGCCCTGATTGATTTCATGAAGGAAACCCTGAAAGACCAGATATCCGACGTCCGCAGCTCGACCCGCCTGACGGAAAGCGCCGTTTGCCTGGTCGCGTCCGATCATGGCCCGGACCGCCAGCTCGAGAAAATCCTGCAGGGCGCGGGGCGGCTGAAGACGGCGTCGAAACCCATCCTGGAAATCAATGCGGAAAGCCCGCTTGTCGGCATGGTGTCGAAGCTCGCGGATGCCTCTGCCCGCGAGGACGCGGCCTGGCTGTTGCTCGACGAGGCGCTGGTCCTGGACGGCGATCGCCCCACCAACCCGCGCGCTTTCGCCGAACGCCTGGCGCGCCTGTTCGCGAAAGCCTACCAGGCTTGATGTGCACAAGGGCCGGTCACGTGTGGCGGCCGGCCCGAATGCCCGCCCTCAGCCTGTCCCGCCGATGCGATAGACGCGGATGCCCTTTGCGCGCGCCTTGTCGGCGAGGTTTTCCTGGATCCCGGTGCCGCCGCTGACCACGATGACACCGATAGGCAGGACGTCGAGCATTTCGTCGTTGCGCTTGAACGGCGCGGCCTTGCCGTGCCGCGTCCAGTCCGGCTTGAAGGCAATCTGCGAGACCTTACGCGCACCCGCCCATCTGGAAGCGATTAGCTCGGCGCCCTTGGGTGCGCCGCCGTGGACCAGAACCATCTCGGGCTGCTGCTCAAGAACACGGTCGAGCTTCGCCCAGATCAGGTGATGGTCCTGGCAATCGAGCCCGCCGGTAAAAACCACCTTGGGACCGGCTGGCACGAGGACCTCGGTCGAGGCCTTGCGTTTGGCCGCCAGAAAATCCCAGCTCTCGACCATGGCCGAGGTCTGGGTCTTGTGATTGACCTGGGAGCCGTACTTCGGGCGCCAGGGCGTGCGCATGTAGGCTTGATAAAGGTCGCAGGCCTGGTCACGCATGGCTTCCAGGGTGTCGCGACGGTCGATGAGCCCCCTGCCCGCCACGACGAGCCGCTCCAGTTCGACCGCGCGCACCTCGGAGCCGTCCTGGCTGTTCTGGCCATTGCGCTGCGCCACCTCATTGCTGTCAAGCTCGCGATTGAGGCGGTCGGCCGCGCGGTGGAAGAGGTTGACCGCGCCCCACAGCAGGTCCTCGAGGTCCGGCTCCATAGCCGTGTCGTCGAAGGTTCCGACAAGGGCATCCATGATTTCCATGACGGCACCTTGGACCTGGACGTCATCCGGCAAGGGGCGTGGGTCGGGTTCGTCGTATGATGGGCGATAGCCATAGAGCTCCAACTGCGTCAGGTAATCGTCGGTGGCACTGCCCTGGTGGGCGGGCTCGCACTCGGCGTCGTGATCAAACATGGGTCTGTTCCTCATCCAATGGACCGCGCCTTCGCGGCCTTCACGGCGACCGGAAAACCCGCGCCGGAGCAGCCGGAACCGGGCCGAAGGCCCGGCCGTAACGTCAGTGGAGGATGCCTTCAGGCATTGCAGGCTGATCGGACGCGGGTTCCTGTCGCCCGCTTTAGGAAGGCCGTGGCGCGGCCAAGGGGCGTGAATAAGCCACACGTGGCACGCCAGGTTTGGGCGGGCCTTCAGCCGGCGGTCATAAACCGCTCGACCAGAGCAGGCGGCACTTGCTGGCGCACACGGTGGATCATCCGGCCTCTGCCCAACCGCGTCAGGTCTGTGTTGAGGTCATCGCATTCGGGCTCGATCAGGTGCACGTCGATCCCGGCTGCCCGGCCGCGCGTGAAAAGTGCGTCCGCGGCCGCATCTCCGGCGTGGTCGTTGTCGCGAATGACCAGGAGTGTGCGTAAGCTCAACGGAAATGCCAGGGCGGACAGATGGCCGGAACCCGTCGCGGCGGCGAGCGGCACGCCCGGCATGGCGGCGCGTAGCGAAAGGGTCGTCTCGATCCCCTCGCCGACCGCCAGAACATCCGATGCCACTCCGAAACGAACTCCATTGCCAAGAATATACCCCTTGGCGCGGCGCGGCGGATCGACATCGGCCTTGCCGGCGCCGTCACGGGCAAGAAAGGTGCGCGACACACCCGTCAGCGCGCCATCCAGGTCGGTGACCGCGGCAACGAGCGTAGGCAGCAAGATTGGCCTGCCATCGTCACCCGTCGAATGAAAGCCACGGGGATGAAAGCGCAAGGCCCCGAAATCCGTCTGCGGTTCGATCCCCCTCCTCCGCAGATAAACCTCAGCTACGGAACCCATAAGTGCCCGGCTGGAAGTAAATAGCCGGCTGGCATAGTCGCGGCCTGCGGCGGCAGTACTCTTGGCGAAATGTCTGACGTCCTTAACCCGCGGACAAGGGTCGGGCAGGCTCAGGAACCGACACGCTTCGGCCATGACATCGCGAAACTCCGTAAGGCCGCGGGCATGGCGGATGAGGTCAAGGAGGTTGCCGTGATCGCCGGTGGCCGCGTCGCTCCATTTCCCGGCGGCGCCCTTGCCCGCGAGAGGGCCCCGCAGACGAACGTACATCGACCGGCCCGGAGCCCCTGTGGCGTCACCGACCATCCAGTAGTTTCCGGCCTTTTGGCCCTTCGGCAAATAGGTCCGGCAGACCGCCTCCGCGCGGCCTGCCAGTTGTTCGGCGACGTCCTGTGCGTCCGGATACCGGCTCATGCGGCGTCCCGTTCGCTAACGCCCGCGATCGGATAGGCCTCGAGCACTTTGGCAAGCACGCCGATCCCTTCGGCCGATGTCGGCACGAACATGCGCAGCTTCCAGCTAATGATCTCGGAAAAGAGGCCGTAAGCTTTCAGCCGGTCCCGCATGCCGTCGCCAAACCCCGAAAGCTCGATGCGATTGACACCCATCACCCGCACACGGCGCAACTGAAGCCCTTCCGCGAGTGAGAGGACTGTTCGGCCGTCCAGGAGTGCCGCGTGCGCATCCGCGGGTTCGAGGCAAACACCGCCGACGGCGCTTGCGGTTGCAACCCAGGCCGGCGACACCCAGCGTCCGACGATGCGCTCGCCGGCATTGGTCTGCAAGCGATAAACGCGAGCCGATTCCGAGGGCAAACGGTTCCAGACCGGCAGCAGGAGGCCGGAAACGAGGTGGATCGTATCGTCGCTATAGTCGGGTATGGCGGTCACTTCTGCGTCCCAGGCCTCGATGAAGGCAGTGCGATCGACTTCGCGCCAGACACTATCCTCCATCGACCGCAGCGATGTAAAGCGTTCATGTTTTGGTCCAATCAACACCACACGCTCCTCGATGCACCCATCGTCCAGCATTGCGCCACGGACACGGTGCTGAAGGCACGCATGGCCTGTTTTCGCGCTGATGAGGAAGGTGCCCGCGCGACTGTCGGCCCTTTCGAGGACGTCGGCGACAGACAAAACCTCTGTCCGTTGCCGCCGGCGGATACTGATCAGCGTCGTCTCGGCGCCCGTCGCCGCGTGCTGGTGGATGACGCGCCGGTCGGTAACCTCGAAGCTGATCGCCTGCAGGGTTTCCAGCCCGATCTCGTAGGCGCCGGCGTTGATCGCACCCTCTATGCGCGCCGCCAGCAGGTCCTCGAACGCCGTGAACAGGATCTCTTGCATGGAAATGGTCAGGGCCAGGAGCCGGTTGAGAAAGGTATTGATGGGCGGCAGGTCGTCGCGCAGTCCAGTCTCGTCCATCAGCCTGAGACCGGTGCTTTCCTCGAACTTTTGCAGGGAGCAGCCCTCGACCTTGCCCTGGCAGATCAAGCGATAGAGCTGGCGCAGGGCATCGCGGCCGTAGACGCTTTCGAGATTGTCCTCGGCGCGGAACAGGCCCTGTCCGCCGGTCTGGCGCTGACCGCGCGTCAAGGCGCCCAGACTGTCCAGGCGGCGGGCAATGGTGGCAAGGAAGCGACGCTCGGCTTTGACATTGGTGGCAACGGGCCGGAACAATGGCGGCTGGGCCTGGTTGGTCCGGTTGGTGCGGCCCAGCCCCTGCACGGCGGCATCCGCTTTCCAGCCGAACTCCAGAAGGTAATGCACGCGCAGGCGCCGGTTTTTCGCCGACAGCTCCGCGTGATAGCTGCGGCCGGTGCCGCCGGCTTCCGAAAAGATCAGGATGGGCTTTCGGTCATCCATGAAAGCTTGTGTCTCGGCCAGGTTGGCCGCGCCCGGCCTGTTCTCGACGACGAAACGGTCGTCTTTTCGGACGATGCGGCGTGACCGGCCGGTGACCTCGGCCACCTTGTCGATGCCAAAGTGCTGGACGATCTGATCGAGCGCGCCAGGAACGGCGGCAAGGCTCGCCAGGTGCTCGATCAGCCGGTCGCGCCGCGCGACGGCCTCCCGGCACTGCACAGGCTGGCCGTCCGCATAGACCGCACGCGACAACACCTTGCCGTCGTCAGTCGAGTAAGGTTCGTAAAGCTGGACCGGAAACGAATGGCGAAGGTAATCGAGGACGTATTCCCGTGGGGTGATGTCGATCCGGACGTCGTTCCATTCCGAGGTCGGGATGTCCGACAGACGGCGCTCGGTCAAGGCCTCCCCGGTCGACACGATCTGGATCACGGCGGCATGACCGTCATCGAGGTTTTGCTGAATGGCGCGCAAAAGGCTCGGCGTCTTCATGCTCGTCAACAGATGGCTGAAGAAGCGCTGCTTCGTACTTTCGAACGCACTCCTGGCGGCCGATCTGGCCTGGCGGTTCATCGTGCCGCTGTCGCCTGTGACGTTGGCCGCCTTCATGGCGCTGTCGAGATTGTTGTGAATGACCGCGAACGCTTCGGCATAGGCATCGTAGATGCGCACCTGCTCTGGCGTCAGCGCGTGCACCAGCATGTCGTATTCTACGCCGTCGAGCGACAACGAGCGCGCAGTGTAGAGGCCCATCGCGCGAAGGTCCCGCGCCAGAACCTCCATGGCCGCGACGCCGCCGTTTTCGATGGCTGCGATAAAGTCCGCGCGGCTGGCGAACGGGAAGTCCTTGCCGCCCCACAGGCCAAGACGCTGCGCGTAGGCCAGGTTATGGACATTGGTGGCGCCGGTCGCCGAAACATAGACGACACGCGCGTCCGGCAGGGCGTGCTGGAGGCGAAGCCCCGCCCTGCCCTGCTGTGACGCCTCCTGCTCGCCCCACTCGGATGATCCACCGGAGGCGTTTTGCATCGCATGGGCTTCATCGAAGATGATGACGCCGTCGAAATCGCGGCCGAGCCAGTCGACGATCTGCTGGATGCGGGACTTTTTCGTGTCGCGCTCCTCCGAGCGGAGCGTGGCATAGGTCGTGAACAGGACGGCCTCATCGAGCGGAATGGTGGCGCCCGGCTTGAAACGCGATAGCGGCGTGACTTCCAGGCGTTCGCGCCCGAGCGCGGACCAGTCGCGTTGGGCGTCTTCCAGCAACTTGTCGGACTTGGAGATCCATAACGCCCGGCGCCGGCCCTTCAGCCAGTTGTCGAGGATGATGGCCGCCGACTGGCGCCCCTTCCCGGCGCCGGTCCCATCGCCCAGAAACCAGCCGCGGCGGAACTGGAACGCGCCCTCGCCGCCTTCGGTCGCCGCCGCGACCACATCGAAGGTGTTATCTACCGTCCACCAGCCAGCCAAATGGCCTGAATGCGCCTCACCCGCATAAATCACGGATTCCAATTGCGCGTCGGAAAGCAGACCCGCCTCGACCGCGCCGGCCGGGAGATGCGGGCGATAGCTCGGCCGGGGCGGAGCGACCGAGGCCATGGCCGCGGACTGGACCAGTTGCGTTGGATGCGCCTTGGCGCCCGGGATCAAGAGGCTCTGCAGGGAATAGGGCTCATAAATCGCGTCAGAAAGCCTTGTGGTGGCCTCCGGTGGCCGTTCGGCCCACGTGTAGCCCAATTCGACGCCCGTGGCCTCTGGGGCCTCCGCACGGGCCCTGGCCGTGGGGGACCGTTGTGCCGTCGCCCTGACACTGTACAGACTTGGGCGCATCGGTGCCCCCAGCCCCATATTCGCGAAAGGCAGGCGCGGCGGCACGTGTGTCACGACCCAGTCCATCAGCGTCTCGACATTTGGGGCGACACCGAAGGACGGCAACACATCGCCCTGAGTATCAGCGGTTAGTTTGTCGATGACGGTCAGGCGCGTTTCGACGGTCGTTCCATGTTTGGCGTAGACCTGACCGTTGATGGCTGCGGAGAACACCACCCGGCCCTGCGCCTGAAGATCGCTAAAGGCCTCGCGCCAATCAGGAGCATCCGGCGACAGGCAAGCGCCGGTAATGGCGACCAGACGGCCGCCGGGCAGGAGGCGGTTCAGAGCCGAACGCATATGCTTCAGAGCCGCGCCCCGCACGGCCCCGGAAACACCTCTGAGTACGGAGAATGGCGGGTTCATCAGGATGACGGACGGCACGATCCCTTCGGGCAAGTAATCATCGATCTGCGCGGCGTCGAACCGGCTGCGCCGGAACTGCGGAAACAGCCGGTCCAGAACGTCTGCGCGGCCCGGCTCCAATTCATTCAATGCGACGCTGGCCCCCATCATTTCGGCGAGGATCGCCAGCATGCCCGTGCCGGCTGAAGGCTCGAGCACGGTGTCCGTTATCCCGATCATTGCCGCGGATGCGGCGACCCAGCCGAGCGGCAGGGGTGTCGAGAACTGCTGAAACGCCTGGCTGTCCAGGGAACGCCGGGTATGGGTTGGCAGAAGGGCTGCGATCCTGTGCAGGGTAGGAAGGAGCGCCGGCGCCTGTGGCCCTTTACGCTTCAGGGCCGATCCGTACTTGCGGATGAAAAGCACGCTGGCGATCTCGCAGGCATCGTAAGCGGCTTTCCAATCCCATGCCCCTTCGCTGTCGTTGCCCTGGAAAGCGTCCATCATGGCCGTCCGGAGCACGGCCGCGCTTATGGGGGCACCCGCCTCCATGGTGGGCAGCAAAGCCGTGGCGGCATCGATCAAGGCCGCAGCCGCGGCCTGGCGTGTCGTGGTATCTGTGGATGTGGCAACGGCCCGGTTGGCGGTTGAAGCAAGTGCGGTCATAGGGAGTATCCTTCGTGATTGCAAAAGGCACGAGCCGCGTCCTCTCTTTCGGACCGCGAACTCGCCCTCCCCCACGCCCCCTCTTCCTCTCAGCGACCGTAACGAAAAAAGGCGCCCCGCCTGCCGGAGGAGCGCCTGAAGGGAAATGCCCGTTTGTCAGGATATCAACGCCCTGCGCCAACCTGCCGAGTAGATGGCCGGTCACTTCGGACGGGCGCTTGACCCTATTCTGCCGCCACGCCGGTCGTTGCCGGCATTTCCTGATCCTCGGCCTCATCGGAAAGGAAGGCTGGCAGGGCGTCCTCGCCCGTTGCGGCGACTGGGTGCCTGCGCTTTTCGTCCGAGCGCAGCACTTCCGGTAACCAGCCGGCATCGGCCAGCAGCCGTTCGGCTTCGACGACCATGTCCGCCTTCTTCAGGTGGTCGATCATCTGGGCGGCCCGCTCGCCGCAGCCTTCACGCACGGCTTCAAGGATGCGCGGGCGCGGGACACGGTTCAGATAGGTGTCGGCGGTCGGACGCCAGCCCGACGCGACCAGGTCGAGGTGCGTCGCTTCCGCGATCTGCATCGCCTGTCTGAGGCGCCAGTCGATGCCATGCTGCGTCGTCGAACCATTGGGGTTAGGCCTTTCCATCACGGCGTTCACGCCATGGCTGATGCAGAAAGCCAGGAGTTCGGTCCGGACCGCATCGCTTTCCGCCTCCAGCCAATCCCAAAGGGCCTGGTCGTCGTGCGGAACGATGTCGGCCCAAAGCTCGCGTCGGCGGGCCATCGCAGTGGCCGGATCGGTCTCATTGATGTCTTTTGGGGCAATGTTGAAGAGCTGGGGCGGCGACACCCATGCCTGCAGGCAAGATCCGCCCCGAGGAAGCCCAAAAGTGTCGCTGACCAGCTTGTGAAGGAGCAGCGTCATGGCGACGCGGGGGTTTCGGGCGACCGCCTCGCGCAAGGCAATCGTCCGAAATGCCGTCAGCTCGAGTATCAGCTTTTCAGGCAGAGGCCGCAAAATGGCGGTTTCGTCATCCCCCGCCTCCACGGGCGAGGTGGCTGCCGCCGCGAGACTGATGATGGGCGTGGACCGTTCCGCTTGCCCTTCCCTATCACCGGTCATTTCCGCGCCGACCGGATCGGCTGGTGTGGACGCTTCGTCTTCCCGCCGCACGAACCCACGTAAAATCAGGGGACTGCCGTCGCGGTCGATTGAGACGACGGCCCCTGCCCGGCCCATGTCCGCAGGGTCGAAGCTTTCCGCAACGCTGCCTTCCAGCGCCTCGATCGCCGCTTCAAGCTCGCTCAGCCGCCGATCGACGGTTTCGGGCAGATCGTCCTCCCACGCCGCATACTCTTCGTTCAACCCGTCGTATTCCACCTTCAGGCCATCAAGGACGCTCTGGTCATCGGGGCGCAATGCCGTTCGCGTCGATGGCAGTTTCCGCAAGTCATTGAAGTGGTCGAAGGGGATGCTCGGCAGGACCTCGATCCACTTCCAGTTCTCCGACCGAAGGCCTTCCGCCAGGATCTGGAGCTTTTCGGCGACGAGGCGATCGAGCAGGACCGCGTCCTGCAGCCAGCCGCCGTTGTCGCCGCTGAACAGGTCGCGCAAGATTGCGCCGCCGGCGGCCTCGTAGGCTTCGGCGCCGATAAACACCGCGCGCCGGTCTGTGGCGGCGACAGCGCTTTCGGTCAGCTGACGGCGGATATGATAGGCCTCGCGTATATAGGACGGCCCGTCCTTCAGCCGTTCCCAGACGGCCTCCTGGCTCTGGTGATCGCTGGTCACCGAGAACGCCATCAGCTGTTCGAGTGTGAGCGCGTCTTTGGCGTACAGGTCGAGCAGCACCGGCGAGACCGCTGCCAGGCGAAGACGTTGTTTCACAACGGAAACACTGACGAAGTACCGCGCGGCGATATCCTCTTCGCTCATATTCTGCCGGCGCAGCGCCACGAATGCCCGATACTGGTCGAGCGGGTGCAGGGCGACGCGATGGGTGTTTTCCGCCAGGCTGTCGTCTTCCAGCGAGGTGTCGGCTGCGTCGCTGCGGATGACACAAGGGATCAGGGCCGTTTTTGCCAGGCGTTTGGCCTTGACCAATTGCTCAAGGGCACGGTAGCGGCGCCCGCCGGCTGGAACCTCATAGGTTCCCGTTTCCCTGTCTTCGCCATCGACAATGGGCCGGACGTTGAGACTTTGCAGCAGACCGCGCAAGGCGATGTCTTCTCTGAGGTCGTCGAGCGACTGGCCGGCATTGACCTGGCGGACATTGGCCTGGGACAGGACGAGCTTATTGAAGGGGATGTCCTGGGAGCGGCTGAGCGGCACCGTGGTAAGGGACTTGGACATTCGAGGGTCTCCGGACGGGCGGCCGAAAGCCTCTCTTTCGACCTCCAACCCGTCGATCGCCTCGAAGCCCCCTCTTCCTCTCGTCTGGCCTTACCCGCCAGATTGCAAAGTGCTGACAATTTGTCATCATATCGATATGCGTTAGATACCAGGCGACTGGTCTTTTGCCAGCTAATCGGTCACGCAACCGGATGACGGAACGCGAGAAGGGAGGCATTACGCCCCCCTCCCCGCGTTTCGCAATGATTGTGGCGCGCCCGCCGCCCTAGAGGCCTCTGGATTTCCGGAAATCCCGAACGATTGTCTCAACGGCGGCTGAAAACGTAATGTCATTTTCGTTGGCGTAGTCGCGCAGGAACTTCAAGGTTTCCGGTTGAACCCGCGTCGACATCAGTTCGGTCTGCTTGGAGCGACGCATCATCCGGCCGGTGTCCGGAACGACCCGCTCCGCCACCGCAGGCGCCGGCGCTGGCTTCGCGGCCGGTGTGCGGCTTTTGGGAGTACTGTGGCTCTGGCCAAATCCGCTGTGCTCGGCGACCGCCCTCGCCTTTTCGATGTCGACGAGTTCCGGTGGCAGGGGTTCAGGGTCAGGCAAGGCCGCAAGGCTCCGGCGGACCGGCTTCGGAGCACTTTCTTCGATCACAGGCAGTTCGGGAAGAAGCTTGTTGAGCATCATGCAGCCTCTTTCTGGGTAAGTCCGGTGAGATATTCGCCGACGGCAAGGGCCAGTTGCAGGGCCTGGTTAACGGCTTTGGCCTTGTTGGGCGTGCTGGCATCAAGGTTCGGCAGGGTGGTCGAGTAGGAGAAGATCGCGCGGTAGGCCGACAACTCGTTGATCCAGAAGAGCTGCTTGAGGCCGGCGGCTTCCACGTCGGCATAAAGCGCGCGCATTTCCTTGGTCGAGATAGCCGGCGGCACGCGGTTCCATATCAGGGCGTAGGGAATCTTGCGGTCGCGCGCCAGCTCCTGGTTCTTGATCATGTTGACAGTCGCATAAGCGTCCTCGACGTCCGGTATCGACGGATTGGCCGGGATCAGGACAATATTCGAAAGGGACGCGGCAAGACCCGCCGCCAGGTTACCGGACCCTTCGACGTCGACGATGATGACGTCGTACTTGCTTCTGTTGTCTACGATCTGTTGTGCGACCGTATCCTGGTTTCCGCTTTCGACGCGCAGGTTGTTCGGAATAAAATCCGACTTGGCCCATTTGACCACGCGCTGTTTAGGGTCGACGTCGATCACCAGGACGCGGGCTTTTTCCTGCGCATAGGCGCCGGCAAGCATGATGGCGATCGTGGATTTCCCGCATCCGCCCTTGCTGGTGGCTAAGGTAACGACGATTCCCATGTCTGCACTCCAAAAGCGTTGTGCTCGCATTTCGTCAGAAAATGGTTAGCGAAGTGTTAGCGCCGCGTCAGACTTGCGCAGGCGCATCGTCTTCATCGTGATATCGGCTCGCAAACAAGACGACAGGCTGTCGCAAGACGTTCGACTGCGTTGCGATGGCGATGCGCATTCATTTCAGTGTCCAATCGATGTCCATACGTTATGACAGGGCTTTGCTGGTGATGGCATATCGTTCTGTCACTGTTTCGATGACGATCGTCGAACAATCCGATGACGAGGTGCTGACAACACTTACTGAAATCTTAACCGGGGCACGATGGTGCGATTCGCTCATCCCGCCAAGCCAGCTCAGGATGCCGCGAATACCGGTTTATCCACAGGTGGCGCCCTTTGTGTTAGGTATTGTAGTTAAGAGGGAGTGTTAAGGCGATTGCTGTTTCGTCCAAGCGATTGACGCGAAAGCGCTTTTTGACCTTGAATCCGGCTGGAACGTCGGAGAAACACCGAATGCTCCGTCCTCGAAACGACGAGTAACTGTCGGCGAAACGTCGAAAACCGATTGACGTTACCCACAGGACTCGCATAGCGTTTCGCATCCCGAGTCGTAATGGCGCGCGGATCAGCGGGACCGAGGCGTGCTCAACACACGGCGAGGCGCGGATCTGACACCGGTACGGCGCCCGCTGGGACGGCAAGCTGGCAAGACCTGTCGGCAAACCGTCCTCGAAACGACGAATATCATGGCCAAAGCGTCCCCGAAACGACGAATAACAGAGCCTGAACCCGCGGCGTTCGAACGCGTCGGCGAAACGCCCAATGCCTTGCAGGCGTCGGCGAAACGCCGAACCGGGCCCAACCGTCGGCGAAACGACGAATCCACGACGCCGGAAGGTCTGAATACGCCCGCCGAGCAGGGATCACAGGCGGCAAACGTCCTCATAGGTGAGGTGATTCCGGCCGAATCGGCAACCCGCCACCAGGGATCGCAAAAAGCGTCGCCGAAACATCGAACTGACCCCAAACGTCGGCGAAACGACGAAGACTCGACAGGCGTCGGCGAAACGACGAATCCAGGAAACGCATCTGACGCTCGCGACGAGGTCTCCGAGCGTCGGCGAAACGACGAATCCGGCGACCTTTTCGGCGCTGATCCGATGGGTTTCCCCGCTTACGCAGCAGGGGAGGGCGCCGCATCGGCGCCTGAAGCCGCAATGGTGTCGGCAAAAGGGGCGCGAACGACGGCAGCGTCGCCCAAAGCGTCGGCGAAACACCGAACCGTGCCGGAGCGTCGGCAAAACGACGAAGATGTGCAAAGCGTCGGCGAAACGACGAATCCTGACGAGGCGTCGGCGAAACGCCGAAGTGCGCCACTGCGTCGGCGAAACGACGAATCTGACGTCACCAATCCACCGCCACGGCGCAGCCGCGCCAAGGCCGCGCCGCTTAACCCGGACTACAATCTCGACGATGAGCTGTTCATCTGCGACGTGCTGGATGCCATCCCGAAGGACGACATCCCCAGTATGGAGCACCCGATCTTCACACTGGCGACCCAGCCGGACATGCGTGAAATCCATTACGAGCACAACGGCACGGTCGTCGACATCTGGCCGAGCCGCCTGGGGCTGGCGACGATCCACGACAAGGACATCCTGATCTATTGCATTTCGCAGCTGATCGCCAAGAAAAACAAGGGGGAGCCGCTTGGCCGTACGCTGAAGCTGCAGCCGCACCAGCTTCTGACCTGGGCGCGCCGGCAGACCTCGGGCGACGGTTACCGGCGCCTGGTGGCGGCGCTCGACCGCCTGAGCGGGACGCGCATCAAGACCAACATCAAGACGATGGACGGCATTGAGTTTACGAACGGTGTGGGCCTGATCACCGAATATTCCGCCAGGCGCTCGAGCCGCACCGGGCAGATCATTGACGTGCAGATCACCCTGTCGCCGTGGCTGTTCAAGATGGTCGAAGGCGCCAACGTGCTGACGTTGCATCGCGACTATTTCCTGTTGCGCAAACCCCTCGATCGCCGGATTTACGAGCTGGCGCGCAAGCATTGCGGCAGCCAGGCCAAATGGTCGATTTCGGCGGAAATCCTGAAGAAAAAGACGGGTGCGGGCGGCACCATTCGTCACTTCCGCGAGGAAATCCGACGGATCGTCGAAACCAATCACTTGCCGGATTATGTCGTCGCGTTCGCCGACGACGTGGTGACCTTCTTTTCAAGGGCCGCGCTGGCCGCCGCCGCCTTGCCGCAGCCGAAGCCGCCCTTGCTGGACGCCAGCACGTTCGAGGAGGCCAAGCGTGTGGCGCCGGGCTATGACGTCTATGCGCTGCATGAGGAATGGATCGACTGGTGGCGGGAAGGGGGCTGCGAGCCGCTGAAGGACCCGGCCAAGGCCTTTGTGGGCTTTTGCCGCCACCGCAGCCAGCGCTCTCCCTTGCGCTGAAGCCGGATAGAAGGCGAGGGGAACGCACTGGTTTTGAGACGCCAGCTGGCCTAAGAGCGCACTGACACCGTGGATGGGGACGCCGTTTTGCACGAAAAGAGAACCTATCATCAGGAAAAGCACTTCAAGGAAGTGTTGGGCCTGCTCGGCCTGAAGGCGCTGTTCCTGCATCAGACTGGGCCCAAGAGCTTCATCCTGACGTTTCCGCATCCTCACCAGGATGTGGAATACGTCCTGAGTTCCTACCGCGACCGAAAACAGCCGCGCGAGTTCGCCGACCTCGGCCGCTGCGTGCAGTTCGCACTCAATCTCGGCGTCACGTCCATCCATTTTAGGCTCCACGACGCAGCCTGACCGCCTGCCATAATGCGATAAAGGCAAATCGCGGATCGCAAAATAAACAGAACGAAATGCGCAAAATATATAAAACGCGCATTTTATGACTTGCCATGCGTCGCTTCACGCGTTACGCCTGTATGGCAACACAACCCCAGGTTCAACACTTGCAATTCTAAGGCGGCGAGATGGATTTCGCAGCGACGGCGGAGCTTTGCGCTCCCGACATACACGTGCAGACCCTGCGCAGCATCGCGGCGGTCGAATCGAGCTTCAATCCGTTCGCCATAGGCGTGGTGGGAGGGCAGTTGCAACGTCAGCCGCGCAGTCTCGCGGAAGCCGTGGCGACGGCCAGCATGCTTGAGACGGAAGGCCTCGATTATTCGGTCGGACTGATCCAGATCAATCGCAAGAACTTCGCCAGGTACGGCCTGACGCTGGGGACTGCGTTCGATATTTGCAACAACCTGCGCACGGGCGCGGCGATTTTGCGGGATTGCCTGGAAAGGGCAGGGGACCGGCCGTCGGCCTTGGGCGATGCGTTGAGCTGCTACTATTCCGGCAACTTCAAAACCGGCTACCGGCATGGATATGTCGCCAAGGTCCTGAATGCCGGCGCCGGCCACGTCTGGCCTATCCCCGTCCAAGCCGGTTCCGGGCACGCACCCGTGTCAGTCAAGTCGGGCGAAGACCGCGAGCATGTGCCCGAAGCCTTGTTTGTCTCGGTGGCCATGCCGCCGGTCAATAGCGCCGCTTCGAGCGGCAACGAGTCCCAACCCCCGAAGGCCCAGGACACGGCCCTTCTTTTTTAGGAGAACTCTCATGATTCTTACGACAAGACAGCGGCTGGCTATCGCCGGTACGGTATGTGTTTACGGGCTAACGCTCGCGGGCCCGAGTTTCGCCCAGGTCGCCCAACTGACCAGCGGCCTCGACTGGATAAAGACCACCATCACCGGGATCGGCGTCGTCGTCATCGTCATCGCCATCATGTGGACGGGCATCCAGATGATGTTCCAGCACGCCAAGTGGAGCCAGGTGGCGCATATCTTCTTCGGCGGCATTCTGGTGGGTGGGGCGGCGGCGATCGGCCCGCAACTGTTTGGCGGGGGCGGGGGAAGCTGAGCATGACAAGCTACCGCGATCCCGTTTTCCGCGGCTGCACCCGGCCGCCGATGTTTTTCGGGGCGCCGATGGTGCCGGTAATCCTGGTGACGGGGATCGCGGTGCTCATTGCCATGCTAGGCCTGTTCGTCAGCGCCTATATTTCGATCGGCGTCGTCACCGTGTTCGTGCCGGCTTTCCTATGGATGCGCACCGTGACCAAGGCCGACGATCAGCGCCTGAACCAGCTGATGCTGCGCCTGCGCTTGCGCATTCGCCTGCACGCCAGCCGGCGCTACTGGGGCGCTTTCACCTATATCCCGTTCGCGCTCAAGAAGAGATCGTCATGAGGTCGCAGGCGCAATTGAAAGAGGCTGCGGCCGCGCAGGTGCCGGTGGGCGAATACGTACCGTTCGGCGTCCATATCCTGCCGGACGTCATCAAGCTCAAGCGATCCGGGGACTTCGTCGCCAGCTGGGCGCTGGCCGGCATCAGCTTCGAGACGCAGGACGCGGCGGACATCGCCGCGGCCAAGGAAGGGCTGGTCAATCTCCTGCGCAGTCTGGGGGGAGGGCAGTTTTCGCTATGGTCGCACAAGATACGGCGCCAGGTGAAGGAACGCCTGACCGGCCACTACGGCAATGCGTTCGCTGCACGTGTAGACGCCGAATATAGCGCCTCCTTCGACCGGCACCGGCAGATGCGAACCGAGCTCTATCTGACCCTCGTCCATCGGCCAGGCGTCGGGAAGGTACCGAACCCTTTCGGCAACCTGTTCGGTTTGAAACGGCGGAGCCTGGAAGAGATCAAGGCGGACGATCTGGAAGGGCTGGACGCGCTTTCGGACGCCGTCAAGATGGTCGAGCGGGCCCTTGAGCCTTACCGGCCGCGAAGGCTTGCGACCTATGGCCGGGGCGATATCGCCTATTCGGAAATGCTGGGTCTTTACGGCTATCTGGTCAACGGAGTCTGGGAGGAGGTGCCGCTCAGGCGGGCTGGCATAGACCAGTATCTGCCCACCAGCCGCCTGCATTTCGGCGACAACAATGGCCGGCTGCAGATCGTTCACCCAAGCGGCACGCGTTTCGTGGGATTTCTGGATATTCAGGATTATCCGAAATGGACCGAGAGCGGCATCGGCAACACGATCCTCTATGCCGATTATGAATACATTGAAACGCAAAGCTTTTCCATGCTCAACCGGCGCGATGCACAAGGCGCGCTCGAGCAGCAGCGCGGGCAGATGCACGCGGCTGAAGATGCCTCGGAAACGGAGATTTCCGAAATAACGGAAGCTTTGGACGACCTCATCGCCGGCCAGATTGAGGTTGGCGAATACCATTACTCGCTGGCGATCCTGACCGAGAGCCACGAGGCGCTGAGCCGGGCGATCTCGGACGCCAGGGCCGTGCTGCAGGACCAGGCGGGCTTCAAGATGTCGGTCGTCGACGTCGTGCCGGAAGCCGCGTGGTTTGCCCAGCTGCCGGGCAACTGGCATCTGCGTCCACGTGAAGCCAAGCTCACCAGCCGCAATTTCGCCGGGCTTTCGCCGTTGCATAATTTCGAAAGCGGCAAGCGCGATGGCAATCCGTGGGGGGAGGCGGTGGCGCTGTTTCGCACGCCCTCGGGCCAGCCGTTCTATTTCAACTTCCACGTCTCGCCCGCGCACCGCGATGCAACGGGGGAAGCCCTGCCGGGCAACACATTCATCTGCGGCACGACGGGATCGGGCAAGACGGTGCTGCAGACGGCCCTCTTGGCGTTTGCAACCAAGTATCCGGGCCTGCGGGCGGTCTGTTTCGACAAGGACCGCGGCATGGAAATCGGCATTAGGGCGCTGGGCGGCCAGTACCGGGCGCTCGAACGCGGCCGGCCTACGGGCTTCAATCCGTTCAGGCTTGAGCCTAGCGAAGACAACATCCAGTTCTGCGAACGCCTGGTCAGGCTTCTGGCCGGCGGAGAGATCAGCGCGCGCGACGAGGCCGAAATCTCGCACGCGGTCAGGACCGTGATGAGCCATCATATCGGACACGATGTCCGGTGCCTGTCGCTGGTCCTTCAGAACCTGTCGGGTGTTGGCGACAATACGGTGGCGGAGCGCCTGCGTAAATGGCAGCGCGGCCAGACTTTGGGCTGGGTGTTCGACAACGCCGAGGACACGCTGGATTTCCAAAAAAGCAGAATCTTCGGTTTCGACTATACCGATTTCCTGGATGATCCGGAGATCCGCACTCCGGTTATGGCTTACCTCCTCCATGTCACCGAGGCGCTCATCGACGGCCGGCCTTTCGTCTATGTGATGGAGGAGTTCTGGAAGCCGTTGATGGATCCGCACTTCAGCGAGTTCGCGCTCAACAAGCAGAAGACGATCCGCAAGCAGAACGGTTTGGGGATTTTCGTGACCCAGTCGCCGTCGGATGTCCTGACCCATGCCATCGGCCGCACCATGGTCGAACAGAGCGTGACGCAGATCTATCTGCCCAACCCGCGCGCGGACCGCGACGACTATGTCGGCGGCTTCAAGCTGACGGAGGCCGAGTTCGAGGTGATCCGCAATCTCGGCGAAACGTCGCGCACCTTCCTCGTCAAGCAAGGGCGCACAAGCGCCATCTGCCGCTTCGACCTAACCGGCATGGACGAGGTGCTGTCCATCATTTCCGGCACCACGGAAAACGTCGCCGCGCTCGATGCCATCCGCGCCGAGGTCGGTGATGACCCCGAGCAGTGGATGCCGGTTTTTCTCAAACAAACGGCCGTAAGGAGGTCAGAGAAATGAAACCCATGATATTTATCGTCGCGCTCACAGGCTTCGCTCTCACCCAAATCGCGCCGGCTAGCGCACAGAAGTCAGCGCTAGACGGCTACCAGTTCGATGGCGTCTCTTCGGACGCCGAATTGAAGGTTGAGGGGCAGACGAGGCGGCACTGGCTCGATAATCATCCAGTCCAGGCAAAGGAGTACTGGGCAGCATGGGATTGCAAGGGCAAGCCGTGCGACACGAAATGGTATGCCAACATTCGTGCAAAGGCTGCTCTAGTTAAACGTACTCACCGAGATCCTAAGCCTGCTAACTCGGCCTCTTCAAAAGAAGCTAAAGGGGGAGAAAGTGGACTTCTTCCAGTCGTTTGAAATGGGAATAGACGCGCAACTGTCGCGTTATCTAAGCGGTACTGCTTCAGCCCTTTGCGCCATTACGGCCCCTGCTGTCGCGGCGGGTGTGGCGATCTATATTATTTTGATAGGCTACGCGGTTATTCGAGGCGAGGCTAGCGACTCTCTGCATTCGGCCATGTGGAAAGCGGTCAAATGGTCGTTGGTCGCTGCGGTGGCCCTCAGTGCGGGCGGTTTCAACACCTACATCGTCGGCGGCCTGAACAGCATCGAGGCAGCTCTATTTACTGCTACGACGGGTGCCGCCGGAAGCGGCAAATTGCTCGACGACTGCTTAACTCAATACGTGAGTCTGTTTAATCAGTTGGTCCAGAACACGAAGACGGACGGTTTGGGTGTCTTCCCGAACGTCGCGATATGCTTCGCCATTCTCCTTATCGCCATAGCATCGCTCGTCTTCTTCGGTCTGGCCGTTTGCGTGTTCATGCTGGCGAAGGTCGCCCAGGTGCTGGTTATAGCTCTAGGTCCGGCCTTCATTGCGACCCTCATCTTCCCGCCTATCCAGCGTTTCGCCGATGCGTGGCTTAGCGCTGCACTCAATACGGTTATCATCAAGGTCCTGGCCGGCATCATTCTGGCAATCAGCACTTTGTTCCTCAAAGGCATTGTCCAACAGGTCGCCGGTTCGTTCGATGAAACCTCCATCCTTATGGACTGCCTGAAGATCCTGCTGCTGTCAGTCTCGTTCGGCGCAATCTTCTGTTACCTGCCTATGCTTTCGGCCCAGTTGGTGGGCGGTGCGCCGATGCCGCATGTGACCATGCCGCGCATGTCCCGTGGTGGCGCGTCAGGTTCCCAGCAGAGCCAAGCCGGTGCCCCGGCATCGGGCGGCCAGATCGCGCGCGGCCGCAATGCACAGTCTCACACATCCGTTCCGGCTTACCGCCAGAACGTCATCCGCAACCTCAGCCGCAGATAGGAGTTCGCTATGCCCAAGCCGATCAAAGTTTCGCGTAAACACGCCGTGGCCGCCATGGCGGCCATCATCCTGGCGTTGCCGGCCGCAACGGCCAACGCCATCGGCGGGCTCGGCGACACCGTCCATGACCCCGTAAGCTACGTCCAGGCCGTAAAGCAGGTCCAGGCCTGGCAACAGCAATACCAGCAGATGACCCAGAGCCTGTCCCAGGCCAAGGCGACCTTCGACAAACTCA
>CAMLPZ010000002.1 GCA_946482045.1 uncultured Asticcacaulis sp. | reverse complement strand
GCGCAAGCCCTTGCCGACGCCAAGAAGTTTGTCAGCAAGGACTATGCAGAGCTTTATGACTGGGTGCCTTATGAGCTGATTATTCCGTCGAATATTCAGCAGTACGCAGGTCAGTAGGTGCTGGGCGGATCGCTGGCCGGAAAGCTCTCATCGATCATAGAATCGACCTGATCGTCATCGAGATTGTTGCGGATCTTGCGCTCGCCGCGCATGGCTGTCTTCTTTGGCGTCACGTGAAAGAAACCATTCCAGAAGCCGGTAATGAAGCTGGTCACCTTGTTCATGGCAAATACTCCCGGTAACATTTTCAGAGTTGGCCGTCCGGAATGTGGCGGGCGGCAATAAGGCGGGCGCGCGCAGCGCGGACAGGTGGTAGAGTGTAGGCTGCCAAGGCCGCGCTTATGGCCAGTATGGCCAGTACGCTCAGAAACAGGAGGAAATCCCGCGGCAGAAACGGTGCGACGGCAATCGCGACAACTGCGGCTGTCAGCGCAGGCGCCATTGTAATCAGCTCATCGCGAAAAAAGGCGTAGGTTCTGCGTTTCAATGGTCTCCCCTTCAAAAAGCGCACGATCGTCGCCCAGTATGTGGGCGAACGAATCAGGTGTCGCTTAGGGGAGTGGCTGGCAAAAATCAGTTTAGCGCAAAGGCGTGTGACGGGTTGCCTGTCAGGAAGGCGCTCCACCGCGCAAGTCCCAGGCGACCCCCCAAGGTCCGCCGGAGACGATCATCGTCCTCTCCTGTCCGCCCCCCGGCGGCGAATGAAAACGACGTGCGCGGTTGCCCATGCCCCAGCGAGATCAAGAGACCCGCCGGAACGAAGATCGAAAGCGCGATGAAATCATCGCCCTCAGTCCCAGCGAGATCAAGAGACCCGCCGGAACGAAGATCGAAAGCGCGATGAAATCATCGCCCTCAGTCCCAGAGCGGTACTAAGTTAACCGAGCTCGAGTCGCATATCAATACAAAGTGAACTTGAAGTTGTACTATTTTAAACGTCTACGGTTCGCGGGCAGGCACAGCATCCAGCAAAGACTGAAGGCTATCCAGGTAATCGTAAAATGCCTGACGGCCGGCTGGGGTCAATTCCGCCACCGTCTTGGTCCGGCTGGCGATAATTGATTTGTGCAGCCCTATATAGCCGGCATCAGCCAGCTTACGCAGGTGCTGGGACAGATTGCCGTCGGAAATGGCGATTTCATCGCGTAGGCGGACAAAATCGGCGCGGCCCACCGTTGTCAGATAGGCCAGGATGGACAGGCGCGCCCGGCCATGGATCACTTCCTGGAGTGTGTCAGCGGCAAAAATACTCATACAGCGGTTCTCCTCTCCTGCCACGTCAAGACGAGGCCAGGAACAAGCATAAGAAACAGCGACGCCCCCGCGAATAACGCGGGACGAAAGAGTTCGCTGTTGAAACAGAAGACAGCGAAGGCGACGGCTGCCCAGCCGATGGCCGGCACCGCCATCCACGGCTTGGCAGCAATCAACGCCGTCAGGGTCATGATAATAGCGTACAACATGGCCACGAAGGCCAGGGACAGACGCGGATCATATATGCCCGCCATATAGCAACCACCAACAAACACCAGGACGGCAATGCCGCCGATAAACCACATCACCGCCAGCGTACGGCTGCGCCATGACCGCTCATGAGCGGGTTTGTGACGGCGCAGCAGGAACACGAGGTTGCCGAGATAGCCGACGACCACTTCCGTGGCAGGCAGCGGCAGGTGCGTATGCAGGACCCCAGCGACTTCGAAGAGGTGTACGAGGTTGCCGACCAACAGGACCAGGGCCCACCAGGCCATAACTAGGCCACCGCTGACCGTCAGCGGGTCGCCACGGCTGACCAGGGCACGCAGGTCGTCAAGTTCCTCGCGCAGATAGCCGGCCTCTTCGGGGTCCAGGCGCGGCAGAATCGATGTTTCGATATTACGCGGCGTATCCGTCATGCCCTATTGGTAGCGTCATAGTGACGGCTTGGCCAGCCCCAAGAATGACGCGCTTCGCTTTGATTTGCAAAGCAAGTTTATAAAGCCGCCAGCGCCTTTGCGGCCTCCGCGGCCTTTTTGACGTCCTGCGCCCGATCGATCGGACAGACCAGTACACCCGACGGCGTCGATATGACCATGATATCCTTCATGCCGATCACGGCCACAGGCGGACCGTCATGATTCTGAATGAGACAGTTCTCAGCGTCGATCAGGATCGAGGTGCCCTTGGCGTGGTTGCCGGCCATATCCTTCTCGCCCAGGCGCCACAGTTCAGCGAAACCGCCGACGTCGGCCCAACCTATATCACACGGAATAACGGCAGACCGCTTCGTCTTCTCCATTACCGCGTAGTCCACCGATATCGACGGAACCTTGGCGAAATAGCCTCCGTCCAGGGTCAGCCTCACGCCATCGCGAGCACCGGCCATATAAGCCTGCCGGCTCTGCTCCAGAACTTCCGGAGCAAAGGCAGCGAGCTCTTCGAGCATGACCTTCGGCGAGAAGAGGAATATACCGGCATTCCAGTCGTGGCGCCCCCCTGCAACATACTGTGTCGCCGTTGCAAGATTCGGTTTCTCCAGGAATGCCTGGATTTCGAAAATGCCGTCCGACAATTCAGCTCCGTGTTCGATATAACCGAAACCGGTTTCGGGATGGGTCGGCCGGATACCAAAGGTAACAATGCGTTCGCGGGCCGTATCGGCGGCCTTGGCGATCACCGCTGCGAATGCGTCCGGCTTGGTGATAACGTGATCCGCCGGCAGCAAAAGCACCAGGGCTTCCGGGTCGATGGCCTGACCGCTTACGGCGGCAATGGCAGCGACAGCCGCTGTATTGCGGGCGAAAGGTTCGAGCACGACAAGCTGGGGATCGCGCGCAATGCTACCGAGTTGAGCGTTCACAAGCTCGCAATGCCCCGTACCACAGATAACCACAGGCGGCGCAAAATCGGCGCCGGCCAACCGCAGGGCCGTTTCCTGGATCATGGTATTGGAAGTCGCCAAGGCGTGAAACTGCTTTGGCGCCTGCGGGGTGGATAAAGGCCACAGACGGGTGCCGGAGCCGCCAGACATGATCACAGGTAGAATTTTGCTAGCCATTTAGGACGGTATCCCCCTAGATTTCGAGAACGGTCTGCTACTTGATTTAGCGCAGCGAGACCAAAAGGCTATATGCTGCACCCCGAAACTTATAAAGGCGTGATACGTATTTTGCACCCGCGAAGCAATATCTTGATTCTCAAGCGGTGAAGGGATAGCGGTTAATCCGCAGTGACTTTTTATTTCCGTCCCGAGTACTCGTCCCCATCTTTTTTGTGCGAGCCGACCATGCCTGACAGTCCCTCTCCACTCACCCTGAAAAGCGAACTGGGAACTATGCAGGCCGAACTGCGCGCCTGGCTGTTCGACAAGTCCCTGCCGATCTGGTGGACGGTCGGTGGCGACCTGCAAAAGGGCGGCTTTTTCGAGAAGCTGAACCTGGACGGCGCGCCCCACGATATCGACCGCCGCACCCGCGTCGCGGCACGCCAAGTTTATTCCTATGCCCTGGCCAAGACCATGGGTTATCAGGGTGAAACGGACGCCGTCATAGACCAGGGCCTGAGATGGCTGTCCGGCCCTGCGCGCAACCCTGAAACGGGTTTGCTCTACGCCGTCCTGACCCCGCAGGCCGCTGTCGTGCGCGGCGAATTCGATTTTTACGACCACGCCTTTGCCATGCTGGCCTATGCCTCGGCTTACAAGGTACGGCCGAACGACAAGACGCTGGAAGAGGCCGGCACCTTTATCCGCGATACGATCGTGCGCGACTATTCGCATCCGGTGCGCGGCTTTGAGGAATCCAACCCGCGCACCCTGCCCCTCAAGGCCAATCCGCACATGCACATGTTCGAGGCCTGCCTGGCATGGCTGGAAGCGGGAGGCGACGACACCTGGCGCGCCATCGCGGGCCAGATCGCAAAGTTGTGCGTCGAGAAGTTCCTTCATCCGGACACGGGCGCGCTGCGTGAATTTTTCGATGGCGACTGGAACGCCATACCGGGTGAAGCCGGCCGCATTATCGAGCCCGGCCACCAGTTCGAATGGGCGTGGCTCTTCCTGCGCTGGGCACGCATGTCGGGCGACGCATCCTATATCGATATCGCAAAACGCCTGATCGATATTGCCGAAGGTCCCGGCACCGACGACAAGCGCAATGTTACCATCTATGAGCTATGGGACGACTTCTCCGTCAAGGATGGCAAGGCGCGTTTGTGGGCCCAGACCGAGCGCATGAAAGCCTATGTCAAGCTGGCCGATGCCGCCAAGACGCCTTCCGACCGCCAGGCCGCCATTGCCAAGGCTGTCGAAGCCGCCGCCGGCCTTAGGCTTTACCTCTCGACGGAGATCGAGGGCCTTTACCGCGACCGCATGAAGGAAGATGGCAGCTTCGAGATCGAGCCGGCGCCCGCCAGCTCGCTCTATCACATCATCTGCGCCATCGACGAACTGTCGACGCTGACGCTCTGAACGCGGCGCATTATTTCAACTCTGGCGCCTTGCGCGCCTTTGTGGCCTGTTCGAAGACATAACCGGCCTTAAGCAGGTCCGCGTCGCTCCACTTCGCGCCCATGAAGGACAGGCCGACTGGCATGCCCTGAACGAAGCCCATAGGTACGGTCAAATGCGGATAGCCGGAAGTGGCGGGCAGTTGCGTCGCGAACGGACCATTATAGACGTCGCCATAGATGGCATCCGACTTCCACGCGACGGCATAAGTCGGGGCGACGAGGAATCTCACATCGTGGTCCTTAAAGAGCCCGTCCAGGCGCGTGGTGGATATGGCCTGCGACCTGGCAAGCGCGGCGATATATTCGGGATCGTCCAGCCCCCTTTTTGCCTCGGCCATCTCAAAGATTTCCTGGCGGAAATATGGCATTTCCTCGCTGGCGTAAGCTGCATTGAAGGCGATGACATCGGCCAGGGTACGCGTTTTTACCTCCGACGGAGTCGTGGCCAGATAGGCATTTAGGTTCGCCTTCAGCTCATAGGTGAGCACGGCGAACTCGGCGTCATCCAGCCCCGGTGTCGATGAATCCTTTATGTTTACCAGCACGGCGCCTGCGGCTTCCAGCGACTTCAGCGCCGCTTCGAACACGGCCACGGTCTTCGGCTCACCGCCCAGCTTGTCGCGAAGGACGCCTATGCGGACCCCCTTAAGCGAGGCGTCCTTCAGCACCGCCACATAATCCGTTTTTTTCGCGTCGGCCTCGGCTGTGGCCTTGTCGGCGGGATCGCTGCCCGCCATGACGGTCAGCAGCGCCGCGATGTCGGTTATCGACCGGCCCATCGGACCTGGCGTGTCCTGCGTATTGCTGATCGGCACCACGTGGGTGCGAGACACAAGCCCCACTGTCGGCTTGAGGCCGGCCAGGCCGTTCATCGCCGATGGACAGGTTACGGACCCGTCTGTTTCCGTCCCGATGGCGACGGGTGCAAAACTGGCGGAAATTGATGCGCCGGAACCACTCGAAGAACCGCACGCCGTGCGCGTCAGGTCGTAGGGATTGGCCACCAGCCCGCCGACGGCGCTCCAGCCGCTCATTGAGTGGGTCGAGCGGATATTTGCCCATTCCGACAGGTTGGTCTTGCCGAGAATGACCGCGCCGCCCGCCCGCAAGCTGGCCACGGACGGAGAATCGCGGCCGGTTAGATTGTCTTTCAGCGCCAATGAACCGGCTGTGGTCGCCATCGGGTCCTTCGTTTCGACATTGTCCTTGACCAGTACCGGGATGCCTGCCATCGGCACCGACGCCCTCCCGGCCTTGCGCGACGCGTCGGCGGCCCTCGCCTGAGCAATGGCATCCGGATTGATGGCGATGACTGAATGCAGCTTGCCGTCCAGAGCCTTGATGCGGGCGAGCGCGGCGCGCGTCAGATCTTCGGCCGAAAAGTCACCCTGCGACATAGCGGCTTGCAGTTCGGGGATCGTCTTTTCCGCGACCAATGCCTTTGCGGCTTCGGATGGACTGGCGTGGACCGGCGACCCCACCAGGGTGATCGCAGCGGTGAACAAAAACTTACGTAACATGACAGCCCCTAACAAGTCTCAAAGGATACTTGCCCGAATTGGCGGCCATGGCAAGGCTTGCCATGCCGGTCCGACCTGCTTAGAGCATGTGCCAATTTCACGGAGAGACTCATGGATCTGAATCCCATCATGCTGGCCGCCGGTGCTGAGATCCTGCGCATCTACGCGACCGATTTTGCCGTGACGGACAAGTCCGACACCTCCCCTGTTACCGAAGCCGATCAACGCGCCGAGGCTATTATTCTGGAAAAACTGAAACGTCTTGCGCCGGACATCCCCATTGTCGCAGAGGAAGAAGCCGCCGCCGGCCGGGTGCCGGCCACGACCACGCGCTTCTTCCTGGTCGACCCGCTTGATGGCACCAAGGAGTTCATTTCCAGAAA
This sequence comes from uncultured Asticcacaulis sp., assembly GCA_946482045.1. The sequence continues at coordinate 35,997 of CAMLPZ010000002.1, read as the reverse complement.
TGGAGAATTTACAGTCAATATCGCCCTGATCGAAAACGGTGAGCCGGTGCGCGGCGCCGTCTATGCCCCTGCGCTTGGCAAGATCTATTGGGGCGCCCGCGGCGAAGGCGCGTACATGGCGGATGTGACCGATGGCCGATTTGGGGAGGGACGGCCTATCCGCGTACGCCCGGCCCCCGCCGAAGGCTTGTCGGCCGTAGGCTCGCGCTCGCACGGCGGCGAGGAAACCCAGACTTACCTGAAAGCCTTCACTGTCAAGGACTTCGTCGCAGCTGGCTCGTCTCTCAAGCTGTGCCTACTGGCCGAAGGCAAAGCCGACCTTTATCCGCGCATGGGCCGCACCATGGAGTGGGACATCGCCGCTGGCGACGCCATCCTGCGCGCCGCCGGCGGCCGCGTCGAGACGCTGGACGGTGCACCTCTGCGTTACGGCAAACGGAACCAGGGGAATGATAGCGACTTCGCCAATCCGCATTTCGTGGCTTTTGGAGACCCCGCGATCCACCCGCAAGACCATTGAAATATTGATGGTCCAGGTCATGACGGTATCAGGTTGCGACTGCCAGGATTCCGTCGAACAATCTTGTCGCAAGCCAAACCAGCGTCACTCAGACCCGGCTCAAGAACAGGAACTGGCTGGATGCCGTTGTCGAGGCCTTTATTTGGGTAATCGACGGCATATTTGCGGCCGTGGCAAAAATAAGGACAGCGTAAAAGCGCCGTCATAATGCCATCTTCTTCACGGATATAGCCTGTCAGTATCCGTGGAGTACCTATGCTGAACAGACGCCAGTTGATTGGAGCCACTCCCGGCGTGGCCGTTGCGAGCCTTATCCAGGCTAATGCCGCCGAGGCCGCCAACACGGCTGTCCCCCCACATCTCCTGGCCATGGCGAAACAGGCCATTTCCCGTCACAAGACCCGGATCCGCAATCTCGACCGGATCGCCATAGCCGACTTTTCCGCTCATTCCTCAAAACCGCGGTTTCACCTGATCGACCTGCAAACCGGCAAGGCACACAGCTATCTGGTGGCGCACGGCAAGGGGTCGGACCCCGCTCATACCGGGTGGCTCAAGACATTCTCCAATGCACCAGGTTCGGAAGCGACGTCTCAGGGCGCCTATGTGACAGCGGATACCTATTCGGGCAAACACGGCTATTCGCGCCGTCTGCTTGGGCTGGATGCCGACAATTCCAATGCCTACGACCGCGCCATCGTCATTCACAAGGCGTGGTATGTCAGCGATCAGATGGCGCGTGCCGGAGCAATCGGCCGCAGCCAGGGCTGCTTTGCCTTCTCCGAAAAAGACCATACGTCCGTAATGGAACTTCTGGGACCCGACAGGCTGATACTGGCCGTAAAGGCGTAGGTCTTCGCACACGGACTTAACGACTCTCATCTCTGACTTGAGATTTTGTAGTTTGCTCCCTGCGGACGGCGTGACTACATAGCCTTCAGATTGCCCAAAGGTCTTACCGTGTCCGCTGAACAGCTTACTCACCTCAAAAGGCTCGAAGCCGAAGCCATCTTCATCATGCGTGAAGTGGCCGCCGAATTCAAAAACCCGGTCATGCTCTATTCGATCGGCAAAGACTCGTCGGTCATGCTGCACCTGGCGATGAAGGCCTTTCACCCGTCCAAGCCGCCTTTCCCGCTGCTGCACGTCGATACGACGTGGAAGTTTCGCGAGATGATCCAGTTCCGCGACAATACCGTCAAGAACCTGGGACTGACCCTGCTCAAACACACCAATCCGGACGGTTTGCGCGACAATGTCAATCCGTTCGACCATGGCTCGAACACCTATACCAACATCATGAAGACCGATGCACTCAAGCAGGCGCTCACCGACCACGGTTTCGACGCCGCCTTCGGTGGGGCGCGCCGCGACGAGGAAAAGTCGCGCGCCAAGGAACGCATCTTCTCCTTCCGCACGCAGAACCACGGCTGGGACCCAAAGAACCAGCGCCCGGAACTGTGGAACCTTTATAATGCCCGTGTGAAGCCCGGCGAATCTATCCGCGTCTTCCCGCTGTCGAACTGGACCGAGCTCGACATCTGGCAATATATCCTGATGGAAAACATTCCTATCGTGCCGCTTTACTTCGCCAAGAAGCGGCCGGTCGTGAAGCGCGGCGGCCAGCTGATCATGGTCGATGACGACCGCCTGCCGCTGCAGCCCGGTGAAACGCCCGAAATGAAGTCAGTGCGTTTCCGGACACTCGGCTGCTACCCCTTGACCGCCGCCGTCGAATCCGAGGCTGACACCCTAGAAGAGATCGTCGCGGAAATGCTGACGACGCGGACCTCCGAACGCTCGGGCCGCCTGATCGACCACGATGAGGCCGGCTCGATGGAAAAGAAGAAGCGCGAAGGTTACTTCTAAAAATGAACGCAATTGTAGATACGCGCCTGGATACCCGCGCCCTGATCGACTACCTGGCCAGCCACGAAAAGAAGTCGATGCTGCGCTTTTTGACTTGCGGCAGCGTCGATGACGGCAAGTCGACTCTGATCGGGCGGCTGCTTTATGACACCAAGCTGATCTTCGAAGACCAGCTCGCTGGCATCGAAAAAGACTCCAAGAAGTTCGGCACGGTGGGCGAGGACATCGACCTGGCGCTGCTGGTCGATGGGCTCCAGGCAGAGCGCGAGCAAGGCATCACGATCGATGTCGCCTATCGCTTCTTCACAACCGAAAAGCGCAAGTTCATCGTCGCCGACACGCCGGGCCACGAGCAGTACACACGCAACATGGCGACCGGCGCGTCGAACTCAGACCTGGCCGTCATTCTGGTCGATGCGCGCAAGGGCATCCTCACTCAGACGCGCCGGCACTCGTTCATCGTGTCGCTACTGGGTATCAAGCATGTCGTTCTGGCGGTCAACAAGATCGACCTGATGGACTATTCGCAGGACGTTTTCGACCGTATTGTCACAGAATACAATGCCTTCGCCTCCGGCTTCGGCTTCGGCTTCGAGACCCTGCAAGCCATTCCGCTGTCAGCGCGCTATGGCGACAACGTCCTGGAACGCAGCGACAAGCTCGACTGGTACCAGGGGCCGACCCTGGTTGAGCATCTCGAAACGGTAGATATTTCGCGGGACCTGACGACCCGCCCCTTCCGCCTGCCGGTACAGTGGGTCAATCGCCCGGATCTCAACTTCCGCGGCTTTTCAGGTACCATCGCGTCCGGCACGGTCAAACCAGGCGATCCGATCCTGGTCGCCAGTTCCGGCAAGACCTCCAAGGTCAAGTCCATCTCGACCTATGACGGCGACCTGCCGCGCGCCATCGCTGGCCAGGCCGTGACCTTGACGCTGGAAGACGAAATCGACATTTCGCGCGGTGACGTGCTGGTCCCGCCCGAGGTCCGCCCCGAAGTCTCCGACCAGTTCCAGGCGCACCTGATCTGGATGAGCGAGGACGAGTTGATCCCCGGTCGTCCCTATTTGATCAAGATCGGTTCTCGCACGGTGTCGGCCAGCGTTACCGATATCCGCCACAAGGTTGACGTCAACAGCTTCCAGCAACTGGCCGCCAAGACGCTCAAGCTCAACGAAGTCGCTGTCGTCAATCTGGCGACCCAGGAGCCCGTGGCGTTCGACGCTTACGCTGACAACCACCACACCGGCGCCTTCATCGTTATCGACCGCGTATCGAACCTGACGCTCGGCGCCGGCATGATCGACCACGGCCTGCGCCGCGCCACCAACGTGCACTGGCAAGCGCTTGACGTATCAAAGGCGACACGCGCCGCCGCCAAGGGCCAAAAGCCGGCCGTACTGTGGTTCACCGGCCTGTCGGGATCAGGCAAGTCGACCATCGCAAACCTGGTCGAGAAGAAGTTATTGAGCCTGGGACATCACACCTATCTGCTCGACGGGGACAATGTTCGGCATGGTCTGAACAAGGACCTGGGCTTTACGACCGAGGACCGCGTCGAAAACATCCGCCGCGTCGCCGAAGTCTCGAAGCTGATGGTCGATGCCGGCCTGATCACTCTCGTGTCCTTCATTTCGCCGTTCCGCGCCGAACGGCGACTGGCGCGCGAACTCCTGGCCGAAGGTGAATTTATAGAGATCTATGTCTCGACGCCTCTTGCGATTGCCAAGCAGCGCGACGTAAAGGGCCTTTACGCCAAGGCTCGTGCTGGCGAGATTAAGAATTTCACCGGCATCGACAGTCCGTATGAGGTGCCGGAAAATCCGGATATCGTGGTCGATACAACGCAATCGGACCCCGACAAGCTGGCGGAACAGATCGTCCGGCACATGCTGAACAATGGCTATTTCCGCGACAGCGTCGAATATGAAATATAGAGAATGCAGCCAGATGGTGCGGCAGATTTCGATTGTCATTCCGCTCTGTGACAGACAAGGTTCTAAACTCATGTGGGTTGGCTATAATCCGGGCGGGCGGGATTAGATCCATGTCATCAAGTTTGCGCTCCATTGGCGAAATCGTATGAATCACGACATACTAAGCAAGCCTGCGCCTGCGGTTTGGTTTGACGGGTATAAGCCGGCATTCATCCTGAGAAGGTCTCATGTCCCCCTTGCGTTCCTGGTATATACTAACTTCCCAGCGCCTTAAGCGCTTCGTCAAAAAGCTGCTGGGCCGCGAGGTCAAGCCCACGTGGGTGGTATACGGAAACTGTAACGCGCAGGCCTTCACGCAGTTCCTGCATGCCCTCACGGACGTCGGTGAGCGGTACGAGATCGTCTGGGGCCGCAGCTACAACGCCACAGAGCCCCTCGATCTCAGTCAATGCGAGCGCATCTGGGCGCAACTCGACGAGGGAAATCCGCTTATTTACCCCAGCCACATTCCGGCGATATCTTTCCCGCCGTGCAATTCCTTCCTGCTGTGGCCAGTGTCGACTCTCGATCCCCTCACCAGCGGCGAACACAGCCAGTTTCCGTACGGCGACGAGATCATCATCGCGCTGTCCGAGGACGAGACCGTCACGGAAGAGAACGTCTACGCGCGTTACATCGAGAAACTGGACACTATGTTAGGCCGCATCGACGCGTCCTACGAGAAGGACAAGGCGCTGCTGGAGAGCCGCGACTCCAAGTGCGACATCAAGATCGGTGATTTCATGCTCAAGAACTTCCGCAGCAAGGAATTGCAGATGTCTTACAACCATCCCCGGACGGTGACGCTTCTCGAGCTCTTCTGCCGGCTGTGCGAGGCGTCGGGGCTTGACGTCGACGAGGTGCGGCGGCGGGCGTGGACAAAATGGCCCAGGACATATCAACCCTTCGACGGCATCCAGGTCCCCGTCATGCCCCAGGTCGCGGCCCATCACGGTCTGGAATGGTGGTCGGCCGACAGCTTGTACCCGTTCCACGGCGAGAAAATTTCGGCCGAGACCTACCTGCAGAAATTTCTAGCGTTCCGGCGATCAAAAATGGCCGCACAGGTCGCCAAGTCCGCCTAAGATTGCCAAAGCCGGCAATCGTAGTAGCCCAGAATCCTGGGTATGCGCTTTCGCCATATCGCTCTAGCTAGAGCGTTCGACGGCTAAGTTGGCGCATAGCCGTCGTGTCGGAGGTAGTTTGCGCACTCAACTGATGTGAAGTCATCGAAGATGGTGCCGATCCTTCGCCAGAGGTCTTCGACTGTTCGCTCTGCGGCGTTTCGTAGACTACCCTTTAGCTTAGAAAAGACCAACTCTATGGGGTTCAGGTCTGGGGAATAGGGCGGTAGATAAGATAGGACGGCGCCCTTGGCCTCGATGGCTTCGCGGATTCTGCTGACCTTGTGGCTGGGTAGGTTGTCCATCACGACAATATCGCCGACCGAGAGCGTGGGCGCCAATTCCTGTTCGATATAGACTCGGAAGGCGTCTCCGTTCATCGGTCCATCAAGAACCCAAGACGCCACAAGGCCGTCGCAGCGCAGGCCGCAGCTGAATGTCGTGGTTTTCCAATGGCCCCAGGGCGCTTTGCAGCCCAACCGCTGCCCGATGGGGAACCGGCCATACGCGCGCGTCTTCTTCGTGTTGGCGCCGGTTTCATCAATGAATAGTAAGCGGTGTTTTTAGACCACGTCGTTGAGGCTTGCTGCGGTTGCATATGCCCAAGGCAACAGTTCGTCGATTTTGCTGTTTGGGTGTCCGTTGACGATACGGGTTATGACGTCCTGCAGGTAGGACTGAGGCTCAACATTGCAGAGCTTGCAGGTTTCGATCAATGACGCGATCGTCGCCCAGTGTTCTGCGCCGCCATCGGATCCTGCGAACAAGGCATTCTTCCGACCAAGCGCGATTGGGCGCATGCTGCGCTCGACGATATTGTTGTCGATCTCGATACACCCATCATCGATAAAGCGGGTCAGGCCTTCCCAGCGTGTCAGGGCGTAGCGGATGGCATCCGCGAGCTTGGTTTTCTGGCTGATCACCGTCAGCTTCTGCTTGAGCCACGGCTCCATAGCGTCGACCAAGAGCTTGGTTTTCGACTGGCGGGCCATGCGGCGTTCGCCTGCGGTCTTGCCCTTGATCTCAGTCTCGATCTGGTAGAGAGCATTGATGCGGGTCAAGGCTTCGCTGGCGATAGGCGCCGGGCCGGCGGCCGCGAGCTCATAGAACTTGCGACGGACGTGCGCCCAGCAGAAGGCCAGGGAGACGGTGTTCGTCTTAGCCAGCTTGCTGTAGCCGCCATAGCCATCGACCTGCAGGATTCCGCTGAAGCCATCAAGATGCTCCATCGGCCGCTCGCCCTTGCGATCTGACGCATACATGTAGACTACACCCGGAGGGTCTGAGCCGTTCCACGGACTGTCATCTCGAGCATAGGCCCAGAACTGTCCGGTTTTGACCTGACCTCGCCCTGGATCCAACACTGGCGCTGTCGTCTCGTCGGCGAAGAGCTTCGTCGACGTTTTTAACCTGGCGAGAAGCCTGGCCTGTACCGGTTTCAGCAAGAACGCCGCATGACCAACCCAGTCAGCCAGCGTCGAACGATCCAGTTTGACTCCCTGACGGCTATAGATTTGCGCTTGGCGATAGAGCGGCAGGTGATCGGCATATTTAGACACAAGGACCTGCGCGACGGTGGCGTCGGTCGGTAAGCCGCCCTCGATCAAGCGGGCGGGCGCTTGGGCCTGGACGACAACGTCCTCGCAGGAACGGCAGCCATATTTGGGGCGGCGTACCACCAGCACGCGGAACTGTGCCGGCAGTATGTCCAGGCGTTCGGCCTTGTCTTCACCGATCAGATGCAGGCCACCACCACAACGGGGACAGGCATGGTCGCTGATGTCGATGATCTGTTCGATCCGCGGTAGATGTTCAGGTAACGCCCCTCTGTTCGCACGACGTTTGGCGGCGCCTGCCGCACGCGCCTGGGCTGATCTGGCTTCTTTGGCCGCCTCGATCTCAGCTTCGGTTTGCTCGACATCTTCAAGGCCCAGCAGCAGCTGATCCTCTGGTAGGCTCTCCGCTTTACGACCGAAGCGATGGCGCTGAAGTTCCTTTACGACTTGCTCCAAACGATCGGCACGGGCACGCTCCGCCAACAGCATGCTTTGAGCGTTTCAGGATCGTCTGGGAGGGTTGGCGCCATCACTTCCATGATCGAAGTGAATCACGCTTTCCCTTATTTTGCCAGCCTTCTGCGACACTGGATCGCCGCATTTTAGCCGGCGCTGGCAGGCGCGTGCACGTCCTGTGCGGTGTGCACGCGCCTGCCAGTCGAGCCCCCTCAAGAAGCGCCGATAACTGCGCGGAGCTCAGGCGTAGAATGCCGTCACGGATGGCCGGCCACTGGAAGATGCCGCCCTCCCGGCGCTTAGCGTAAAGACAAACCCCCGAGCCATCCCAGAACAATAGCTTGATCCGGTCGGCCCGCTTGCATCTGAAGACATAGACCGTTCCTGAGAACGGGTCGGCGCCCATGTGCTCACGGACCAATGCTGCAAGACCCTCCGCACCCTTGCGGAAGTCCACTGGTTTGGTCGCAAGCATGACTTTGACGCCGCCAGACAGCCCGATCAAGATGCACCCTTCAGAGCCTGAAGAACCGCCACCGCGGTTGTGGCATCGGCATCCTGGCCAATGCGCACAACAATCCCGCCAAGCTCAACTTCTATCGATCCGCAAGGACGCCTCCGCCGCGGCACTTTCTGCGACTTCGCCCGGGCGGGCGCCACTTCCGAAGGCGCCGCATCGACCAAAGTCGCCGGGACGAACATTGGTGCCGCCGCCTGGACCTGGCGCGCCAACCGTCGCCAGGTGAAGAGTTGAGACGGTACCAAACCGTGGCGTCGAGCCACCCCGCTCACGCTGTCGAAGCCCGCATAACTCTCTGCGACGATCGACGCGCGATCTTCGTCGCTCCAGTCCCGCCGACGCCCCGCACCGGTAAATATCTCAACGCGGCGCGCTGGCTGCGCGTCCTTAGTCATGGCTTTAGTATCTGTGACAATCATAGCTCTAAGACCCTATTGGCCTCAGAGCATCCCCTTATACCCCGTCAAATGACAGGTGCCCCGGAAACATCGCTTACAATGAATACAAGCTTCTGGGGATCAAGCTTTGACTGCGCTGCCTTCCAACAGCCGCGCGCTTCTGCGACGTCGGCCCGATCCTGTTCAGCGGCGTGCAGAGTTTTTTTGAAGCTGATCTTGGAGCGCTTAAAAAAGCGCCGCACCGATGCTTCGGTCGTCTTCAGTCCCAAACCATCGTCGATCCGTTGAACTATGGCGGCCAAGCTCAAGTCCGGTTCGGCGGCGTTCAACGACAACAGCCAATCCTTATGCAGTTCAAGGGGCGAGCGGCTTTTGCCGCCACGCGGTCGTGGACTGACCCCGCCGGTCTCTTCCTTCAGTCCAACCCAGCGGATCGCAGAAGACGCACTCACCCTGAAGTGGGCCGCTGCCTGCCGCCGTGACATACCCCCGCCACCTCCGCTACGCCCGTAGACGAAGATCTTACCAATGTGCCGAACCCATGATCACCTCCCTGATGTCGAAAGCATCATGGACTTATAAAACGGCAAAAAATGGAATCTTCCGACCAATCACATTCGATTCATCTCTTCCGCCTAATGCTTTGGATCGGTATGATTTTAAATAGAAACATTATACCGATCTAAACTTTTGTTCTGTCGCGATATTTTGGCGAAAACCGCTGACACTTTTCGCCATATCGCTCTAAGCGTGTGCCAGATCGGCCACGCGTTCGGCCAGCGCGAGAGACGCCGTCAGGCCTGGGGATTCGATCCCGTACATGTTGACCAGGCCCGTGACGCCGTGAGTTTCCACACCCGCGATAACAAAGTCGCTGTCGCCGGCCCCGGGACCGACAAGCTTTGGGCGTATCCCGCTATAGCCGGGGATGAGTGCCCCGTCCGCCAAGCCAGGATAATAACGGCGAATGGCGGCGTAGAACTGCTCCGACCGGGCCGCGTCGACATGATAGTCGAAGTCCGTTATCCACTCCACATCCGGGCCGAAGCGCGCCTGCCCGCCGGTATCTATCGTGACGTGGACGCCGAGGCCGCCGGGTTCGGGAACAGGGTAGATCAGACGGGAAAAAGGCGACCGGCCTGCCAGGACGAAGTAGTTGCCCTTGGCCATATAGGTCGCCGGCACATGTTCAGATGCCAACCCGTCGATGCATGCGGCGGTCTGTGCCGCGTGCAGGCCGGCGCAATTCACCAGCCTGCTGCAATGCAGCCTGTAATCCCCCGCCGCGGCGTCGGATGCCTTGACGTCACGAATATCGACCACGAAGCCGTCTTCGGCGCGCGCGCTGACGAACATCGCATTCACAACCAGTGCGCCGCCGGCATCTTCGAGGTCGGCCAGCAACGACTGCATGTAGGCATGGCTGTCGATGATGCCCGTCGACGGCGAGTACAGCGCCGAAGCGCAGGCAACAGCCGGCTCCAGCGCCGCGACCTCGGCAGCTGTCCGCCACTCAAGGTCCATGACGCCGTTCAGTTCCGCCGTGCGCTTGATCCGCTCCAAGTCGGCGGTCTGGTCGTCCGATGTGGCGACGATCAGCTTGCCGCACCGCTGATAGGCGATGTTGCGCTCGGACAGATACCGGTAAAGCGCAGCCTTGCCCTCGATGCAGGCCAACGCCTTCAGGCTGCCCGGCTTGTAATAGATGCCGGCATGGATCACCTCGGAATTTCGCGAGGAGGTTCCCGAACCGAAATGGCTGTCCTGTTCAATGACTATGACGCTGTCGCCTCTGCGGGCAAGGGCGCGGCCTACCGCCAGCCCAATGACGCCGGCGCCGATGACGATGCTGTCGATGTGATCCATAAAGCAGACTTACCAGCCAGCCTTGACTGCCGCGATAACCTGCTCGACGTCGGCATCCGAAAGACCCTCATGGATCGGAATATGGATCTGGTCGCGATCAAACGCCTCAGCGCCGGTTAATCCCGGCGTTATCCCGCCGAACACAGGGTGTTTGTCGATGCGGCGGTCAACCACTGTCACGGGGACCTGCCGGGCCTTCATCGCCCGGCAGAAGTCGACGCGTTCGTCGACGAAAACAGTGTGCAGCCAGCAGGCGCTGCGGCTGTCCTTGTCCATCTGGCGCAGGCGCAAGCCTGGCACCTGAGCGAATGCCGCGTCGTAGCGGGCGGCGATGGCACGCCGGCGCTCCAGGCGCTGCGCGTAGCCCTGCAGATTTCCGACGCCCAGAGCCGCCGCGATGTTGTTCATATGAAACTTGTAGCCCGGCACGAAAACATCAACGCTGCGTTCGCCGATCTCGGTGACCGGCGCCTCGCCTTTTTTCATTCCGAACCAGCGTAGGCGCAGCAGGCCGTCGGCATCTTCAGGCGATGTCAAGGCAATCGCCCCGCCATCGCCGGTTGTCATACCCTTGATGGCCTGGAAGGAGAAGCAGGTAAAGCGCGACACGGCTCCCACCATGACGCCCTTGTACTCGGCGCCGAAAGCGTGGGCGGCATCTTCGATGACGGCAATGCCATGCTCCGCTGCCAAGGCATTGATGGGGGTCATGTCACAGGGCTCACCGCCCCAGTGGACGGGAATGACAGCCCGCGTCCGTCCGGTGATCTTGGCACGGATTCCGGCGGCGGAAATATTGCCGGTCTGGGGATCGATATCCGCAAACACCGGTGTCGCCCCGGCATGCAGGATGATGAGGCCCGTGGCAACAAAAGTCTGCGGCGGCAGGATGACTTCGTCACCCGGGCCGATGCCAAGGTGTTTCAGGCAGATGAACAGCGCCGCCGTCGCGCTGTTCGTCGTCAGGACGTGAGGTGTGCCGACATAGTCGCCAAGCCCGGCTTCGAATTCCTTTACCACGGCGCCTTCGTTGAGGAAGCCGGATTTAAGGACCTCGTTGACCTTGCTGAGCGCGGCGTCACTTACCGTTGTATGAAAGAAATCCATGAAATCGTCCTGAAACGTCGTATTATGCGTTGAGAAGGATTACGCCCTGCCAGTCGCAGCCGACCTTGACGTAGCTGGTCGGCTCGAAAGCGGACAGGAACTGCTTCTCCCGCTCGGCATCGACGACGAACAAAAGGAAGCCGCCTGAACCGGCGCCACACAGCTTGCCGCCGATCGCGCCGTTCTGCAGGCCGTGCTGATAGAGGTTGTCGATATTCTCGTTTGATACCGATTTCGAAAACGACTTCTTCAGCAGCCAGCCTTCATGTAGAAGCTTGCCGAAGTCCTGGACGACGTTGCTGTCGCCGCGCTCGATCAGGCACAGGCCCCGCCCGACCATGTCGTAGGCCGCCGCTAGTTCGTCGCCGATCTGGCCGGAGACCGTCGCTTCGATCTGCGATGCGATGGCCTGCGGAGCGCTGCGGGTCTGGCCGGTAAAAACAAGGTACATGGAGCGCGTCAGGCTCTCCAGGACCGATTGACGGGCCAAGACGGGACGCTGCGTGATCTTGGTGCCCTGAAACTCGAAGCAGTTCCATCCGCCAAAGGCCGCATGAAGCTGATCCTGTACCCCGCAAGTATGACCCAGTTCCTCGCGCTCGATGCGAATGGCTTCAAGCGCCAGCTCGTACTTCGTACGGCTGGTCTTGCCGATTGTCGCCAGAAGCTGCAGCAGACCCACCATGAATGTCGCCGAACTGCCAAGGCCGGTCTGCGAAGGCAGAGAGGCCAGCGTCGTCAGGTCCAGGGGATCGACAAAGTTGTTCAGTTCCAGCGCTTTGCGGATGGCGGGATGGGCGATCTCTCCGATGGAGGTAACCCGCTCCAGCTGCGAATAGCTCAATTGGAATTCGTGCTTGAGAAAACGCGGACGGTTCAGGGCGGTGACGTAGATGTACTGATCGATCGCCATGCCAAGAACCGCGCCTGGATGGTCTCTGAAATATTCTGGGTAATCGGTCCCCCCCCCAAAGAAGCTTATTCTCAGGGGAGCCCTTACTGCAGTGTACATGAAATTTCTCTTATATTGTTCTTTAAAGGCGCAGACCGTCCGAGGCGTTATCATAATTCTTGATCAGCCAGTCCGCGGTACGCTTCAGTCCGTCTTCCAGCGGCGTATCGCAGCTGAGCCCCAGCGCTTTCATGCGGTCGACACCGAAAATCTTGACCATCTGTCCTTCGGGCTTGGACGTATCCCAGAAGAGCCTTGCTTCCAGGCCGACGGCCTTAGCAACGGCCTCAGACAGCGCCTTGATGGTCGTGGAATCGCCCTTGGACAGATTGATTGGACCGGTGGCGTCGTCGAAATCAACGAATTTCGGGATAATCTTTCCGACATCGCCCGCGTAGACGAAGTCGCGCGTCGCCGCGCCGCTGCCCCAGCAGTCCACCTGCTCCAGGCCGTCGCGGCGGGCTTCATAAAAACGCCGCACCAGCGCCGGAATGACATGGCTTTCGCCTGGGCGGAAGTTGTCGTACTCGCCGTACAGGTTACCCGGAACCAGGATGACCGACTTCAGCCCGTGCTGAATGCGGTACATCTCACCCGCGACAATACCCATCTTCTTGGCGATGGAGTAGCCGGCGGAGTCGGGCTGCGGGTAACCTTCCCACATCTGGTCCTCGCCGATCGGAGAGGTGGCCTTTGCAGGATATGAACAGCCCCCCATCGTGTAGATGATTTTCTTGACGCCGGTCCTCACGGCGGCTTCCCACATGTTCGACACAAACATGATGTTGCGGAAATAGAAGTCCGCGGGCCAGCTGCGATTGGCGCCGATCCCGCCGGAATAGGCCGCCAAGTGAATAACCAGGTCCGGCTTCACACGCTCCAGCAAACCGATCGTCTGTTCAAAGCTGGTGAGGTCGGCATCCTTGGAACTGACGGAGACGATCTCTCTGTCAGGATATGCCTTGATAAGTTCGGGGAGCATATGCCGGCCCAGAAATCCGGTCGCGCCGGTGACAAGAATTTTCGCGTACATACTCTCTCCACGACCTGATTAGGTCTTCATAATTACACACGGTGCAGCCATTCCGTATCCGGGAAAAGCTGGGCAGGAGCGGCATCGCCTACACATTGCAGGTGGTGCAATCGCTTCCGACACCTACGGACAGGCATCACTGACGGGCGATACCACCTATCAAACTTTAACCGGGCCATCAATGAAGCAACGGCCGGCTTGCCTGTTCCCCGGACGGGCTCACTTAAGGCTCAGCAGCTCATTGAGCGCACAAACAATGTGGTAGAAGGAACTTGCCGGCGCGGCCTCCTGGACGAAAGTGCCGTCCGCATTGCGCCGGTCCCACCAATTCCCGGCGACAGGCGTATTGAAATAAAGCCTCAGTCCCTTGTAAGCGGCGACGATTTCCGCGGCTTCGGCTTCGCTGCCGAGTCTCTGCCAGCGCGCGATGGCCGCCTTAAGGCGTTCGGTCTGCGGCCACAGGCGCGCCCCTGCGTCCAGAACCTCGCCGCTGGTCGTTACTTCATTCATGGCCACACCCGTGTTCATGTTCAGGCCGTGCGTGCGTGCGAAACCCGTCAGCCGGTCCGAGACTTCAACGCCCTGAGCAACGTCCGGAGCAACCTCGAACAACCAGGCCCACTCCAGGCAGTGACCGGGCTCGACCGTCTGTCCCGACGCGTCTTCAAGACGGTTCCAGTTCTTGTCGAAATATTCGGTAACGGCACCGCTTCGCGGATCGAAGAATTTCCCGACGAACAAGGCGGCAATTTTCTGATACCTCTCCTTCCACACGTCCCGTCCAGTCGCCGCGTAGTGGGCAACCGCTGTTTCGAACATGTGCATGTGCGGGTTCTGACGATATGGCGGACAAGGCGTCAATTCACCTTCCCAGTAACCGCCTTCTTCCCGCCAGAACTCAGCATCAAGCCTCTGCTGGATGGTTTCGGCGATATCAAATAGCTCCGGACGGTCCAACTGCCGCCCGGCGTGCGCCAGGGCAAACAGTCCAAAGGCATGGTCATACAGGTCGTAGGCGGTGCTGATGACCGCGCCTTCCGGATCGAACAGATGGACGAACAGACCGTTGTCCTTGCGACCCTTGCCGATCAGCACATCGACATTCCGACCGACAATCTCCCGCCACGGTCCCGTCCAGCCTAGGGCGCTCAGGGTGCAGAAACTGTAGATCTGGCGGGCCTGCACGCGCAGGCGCCGGTTCAAGATCACTTCTCGGCCATCAATCCCAATCCGTTCGGCGAACATGCCGTTGCCCGACACGCCAGCGCCGGACCACAGCGGCGCGGCGCAATCCATAAGCCAGGCACGCGCATCACGACGCGCATCATCCACCGTCTGAATGGCATCCATTGCGTCGTCGTATGTCCAGCTCATATGGCCCCCTTACCGCTACACGGCTTTTTAACATTTCGTTCTACAGCAATATTAAGGCGAAAAGTGGAAACGGCTTTCGCCTTAATATTGCTAAAAAACTTAGATCGGAATGATTGCTTCTACCTAGTCATTCCGATCTAGACCGTGTCACGCATTTCAAAGAAATGCGGCGCGGTCCAGATTCTTTTACTGGCCACAATATTTAACCAAAAGCGTTGTGCACTTATTGGTATGTCGCTCAGGCCGCCTGAGGGTGCCATTGATCGAAATCCCAACCGGCTATATTGCCGAAATACACGCTGCGGCCGCCTTCTAGAACCAGGAGCTTGTTGCACACGTTCTGGATAAGGCTGAAATTGTGACTAGCCAGCACCATGACGCGGGACCTGGCGAGAATGTCGTTCATGCGATCGACGGCCTTGTGGAAGAAGCCGGCATCCCCTGCGCCGATCCACTCATCCATCAGCAGAATGTCCGGGTCCAAGCTGGTCGCTACGGCAAACACGAGGCGAGTGGTCATCCCGGCGGAAAAGGTCTTGATCGGTAATTCGATAAAAGTGCCAAGCTCGGAAAACTCAATGATCGAGGCCATTTTCTTTTCGATGTCCTTGGTCGTGTACCCACGCATCCGCCCCATGTTGATAATGTTTTCACGTCCGGTCAGTTCTTGGTCGAGCCCCATGCCGATGTCGATCATCGACGAAATCCGGCCACGCACCTCGACCAGCCCTTTATCTGGCTCATACACGCCGGCAAGAACCTTCAGCAGGGTCGACTTACCCGCCCCATTGTGGCCGATCAGGCCCAGGCGGTCGCCCTCATGCAAGTCGAGCGTGATGTTGTTCAGGGCCCGGACGTGGATGACGTCCCGTCCGTCCTTCAGCAAGGCGCCACCCACGGCCAGATTGGCGATCGCGTTGCGGATGGACTGCGCCCGCATGGAATATACGGGATAGCTGAGATCGACGCTGGTGAGCTTTACAGTGGTCATGATCAACCTTAGAGCCAAAACGGGATGCGACGGCGGAACAGCGGAAAGAACAACAGCCACAGGACCATGCCCAGCACCGTGTAGCCGGTGGCGACCTGCCACGAAAGCAGTGTCGGCGCCTGCCCCAGCAACGGCCAGCGGATGAGCTGGACAAGGGCGTAGAAAGGATTGAGCTCGATCGCGGTGCGGATAGGCCCCTGAATTGCGTCCGGCCGCCAGAAGAGCGGTGTCAGGACGTTGAAGAGCTGGGCTATGTAGGGCAGCATGAAACGCAGGTCGCGGAAACGCGCGCCCATCATTCCGCACAGCATACCCCAGAAGAACATGAATGCCAGCACGATCGGGAACGATAGCAGTATTGTCCAGTGCGGCACGGAGATCGCCCCGATGACCAGGACAAATATCCAGAATATCACAAGGTTGAACAGGAACAAAAAGAACGACTTGCACTGTGTGTGAAAGGCGTAGAACGTAAATGGATAGGCGTGGTTTTTAATTATACCGGCATTGCCGATGAACATTTCAACCCCGTCCGTCAGCACAAACGAAACCAGACCGTAAACGAGCAAGCCGCTCATGATGTAAGGAAGCGCGACCTGAAGCGGCTGCCGAAACAAAGCGCCAAACAAAATCGAGTAAGAAACAGACATGACAACAAAACTGCCTGACAACCACAAAGAACCCAGAAATGTCCTCTTGTACTTGGCACTTATGTCATGGTAAGCCTGATAAATCCAAACGTAGTACAAACTCAAACCACCGCGCAAATCTTTAATTGCTTTATTAAACATTTCTTGCTCTCGGACCGCGCAATTATCAAGTTACTCAAATCAGACGCAGTAAATCCCTAAACTTTAGGGTAAACTCACACAGGCTCTACCCTATCCCATAAGCGATTGCAAGGCGTGAAAAAAGCCAAAATCAAGGCATTTTCCGCAAAGCTGCCAGAAGACCCTGCGGCGAGTTGCGCAAGGACCAATCGGCTTCCGCCCGGCTGAGTTCTGGCCAGTCGGCACATGCTTGCAAAGCTGCGCCGGCCGCTTGCGTTACAGCCCCGGGGTCGGCAAAGTCCACTGCGAAAACCCGCGTTAAGCCATTGCGGGCCGCCTCCTTCGCCATCCATGTCCTCAACGGAACGACCGCCGAACATCCAGCCTTGATCGCATCCACGAATACGCCAGAACTGCCGTACCTGTACTCGAACGGATCATAAGGCAGGATAACCACGCGGGTATCCAGCAAGGCGGCTATGTAATCCTTCGGCTGCAGGCGTTCTGAACGCACGACGGCGCCCGTGGCGAGCAATGCCTGTTCCGAGGCCGCATGATCTTCCCTAGCATCAACTTCGGCACTGCCGTGGACGATGGCCTGAAAGGACGCATGCCCCTGCACGTGGCAGAGCTGCGCCGCGATGGCTGGCAGCCGATCGAAGCCTTTCGAACGCCGGCGCAGGCCGAAATAGCCGTAGATCCATCGCGGATTGCGCGGTTTCGGAACACCCGGCTCTATCCCCGGAATAGGCACGACTGCGACGGGGCGCGGCGCCAGGATCGACATTTTTTCCGCCAGGTCGACCGTATCGGCATACAGCTGGACGCCGTCGCCCGCCAAGGTCAGGATGTCGCGGAACTGCCGGATACGTTTCGGGTCGTCGTGATGATCTGCCCGCAGTATAACCTTGAGAACGCCAATCCGGCACGAAGGCACAGACGCAAAGGCGCGCAGCGCAATGTCAAGCTCGTCAAAACTGGTTGTGTGCAGAAGCCACACCGTGTCTGGACTTCCGGCAAGATACTGCCGCCTGTAGGCCGCCCTCGCACGAATGGCACGCCATGTCCGCACAATCCTGCCGGCGATACGGCTTGGCAGGCCGCCGGATACCGGCAGGCGCTGCGCGCAAAGCAGTTCCGCACGCACATCCAGCGCCCGGAACTGCGTTGCAGATCCTTGCGGAACGATGACCTCAACCGCGTCCCCGTCGGCCTGAATAGCCTCGCCTAGCCGCTTGACGTAGTCGGCTTCGTGACCGGCTAGGTCGATGAGAAACGGAGACAACAATTTCCATGTCAACGGCATGTGGCCCTCACACCCGACACAGCCACACACCGGCCATGGAGCGCTCGCAATCCACCACAATGTGCCATCAGGCCGACAGCGCCGCTTCGGCTTCGAGCGTATCCACGAACCTGCGCAGATCGCCGCCCGGGAAGATGTAACCCTTGACGCCAGCCGCCTGCGCCGCGGCGACGTCCGTGTCACGATCGCCGATCAGCAGAGAAGCTGTCAGATCAAGATTCAACTGCCGCGAGGCTTTCAGCAGCATGCCGGCGTTCGGCTTGCGGTCCGGGTGATCTCTGACCTGATAGCTCGGGACGACAGCCTTTTCGTGGAACGGGCAGTAATAAAAGGCGTCCACGAACGCCCCGGCAGCATGGAGTTCCGACTGAATGGTTTCATGCAGCGTCCAGATGGCACTTTCCCGGTAGTACCCATGCCCCACACCCGCCTGATTAGTGACCACCACCACGGCGAAATTCCGGTCATTGAAATAACGGATAGTGTCAATTGCCCCGTCGACCCATTCCCACTGATCATGCCGGTGGACGTAGTTCCGGTCGAAATTCAGCACGCCGTCGCGATCGAGGAAGACGGCCGGGCGCCGGCGGCGCGGCAGGTCATGCCTGGCGATCGCTAGAGTTTCAGGCAGGCCGATATCGAGAAAATAGCCGTTCGATTCGCGCCCGGCCAACAGCCCCTTTTCCGCCAGTTGCGGGAATAGATCGGTCTCTATTGAGGAGGGAAACGTCGTCAGTCTGTCAATGGCTTCGCGGCGAAGAGCGTATATCCCCGCACTGATCAGTCCCGAGACTCCATCCGAGGCCGTGCTTTTTTCCCGGAATCCGACGATCCGCTGGCTGGGGTCGAGATCGACCGAGCCATATCGCCCGGCATTCTCGACCTGGCGCAGGGCGATGACGCCCATGAGATCCGGCTGACGGTGTAGATCGCTGTCCAGCGCCCGCAGGTTGGAGTCGAACAGGGTGTCACCATTGGCGGCGACAAAGGTCGAGGCCAGTCGATGCCGGGCAAAGACGAAGGCGCCTCCAGTTCCCTTGGGCTCCGGCTCGATCAGCACGTTGATATGCGCGCCATGGAGCGTCGTATGGTCGTAACGCTCCCGCACCTGCTCCCCCAGATGACCTGCCAGCATGAGAATTTCTGAAAATCCCTGCCGCGCGGCAGACTCCAGGAAGTAGTCTAGAAAAACCTTGCCTTCGCTCACTTGCATGAGCGGCTTCGGCGTGTTTTTTGCCGCGTCACCCAGACGCGTTCCGCGTCCGCCGACGAGCACAACCAGTTGCTTTGAATAGTGAACCATAGACCGCCAGGACCTTTAACCGGGGAATACACAGAATTACGAAATTTTTGCAGCAAGATCGAATCTTGTCCTGAGCGCAGAAAAGGTCTGGCTCAAAGTTGGCGATTCTGCCTGTCCGTCAATCACCACGACGGCGAATATTTCCGCTGATATGTGCATCAGAGACCGCACCATGACCTTGCCCGTATGACGATCTATTACGAACAGGGCGCTTTCGTCGACATGAATGCCCTGATCCTTTATAGGTATGTTCGTCCCGAGATGACGGGACTTGTTTCTGCGGGCGTTCGCGCAGACATAGATGCCGGACGGCGTAATCGCCAGACCGCGAATATAACCTTTCAGTTCCGCGATCCTGACCTGCCCCTCCTCGGGATGCCAGCGCCAAAGCGTCGAACTGGCCGATTCGCACCACCACAGGGCGCCATCCGCCTCAATCAGGGAATGCGGCTGACACAAGCCGGTGACAATCTGCTCTCCCGTTGCACAGTCGACAATGTAGCCTGATGCAGCCTCGCGCCAGGAATTGTCGACCTTGGGCCCGATGACTGTGGCGAACAGACGCTCGCCGAGGACTGCCAGGCTATTGACGTGCTGGGTATCGGCATTATCGGTGCTGGCGGCCCAGATCGTGCTCTCCGAGCCGTCGGTCATGTTGTAATAGACCACCCTGTCGTGAGCGGTATCGGCGATAGCCCATCCGTCGCGATAACGGCGCAGATCGTGCGCGTCGCCAATCGTGTCCGGCAACCGGTGCCGCAGCCGGCCCTTCAGGTCGCGGTCGCACACGGTCAGATAGCTCGACTCTCCCCAGATATGTGATACCGACCACAGCTCGTCTTCAAAATTGACAATCCCATCCGTGCCATTCAGCGGCGGCAGGTCTCCGGCCGGATCGCTTCCCCAGGTAAAGTAGCCCGTTGCCGGATCCACGGACGCAGTGGTCAGTCCGTAGGGCCAGACGTTTGCCAGTGTCAGGCACAGGTTGGGGAACCTGTGCCTGCCGGACATGCCCAGTGTCTCAAGCAAAGAGGACCAGATGGACGCCAGGCCGACATCGCGCCGGTGCAATGCGACCGGGTTGACTTCCGCCGGGTACATCCTCAGTGGCTCACTCGTGCTGGCAATCTTGGAACTGAACCTGACGAACTGGTCTTTGAGCGCGTCAGGGTTATCCGTTTCCTCATGCATCGGGTGTACGTCTCGACGGGTTACGAGCTTGGCCAGGGATTGCTGCCACTGGGACCATTTTAGTTCATGACCAGGGTCTTGGCTAGCGCGTCTTCCGCTTCGACACGCGCCTGGACCTCGTTCATATCGCCAAGAAGCTGCTGATTGGTGAAGGCCAGCCAGTAGGCCTCGGCATTGTGGATCTTGGCCATAACCTTTCCGGCCGTCCGAGCCGTGGCGGCATAATGGTCCATGTGCTTGCCAACCTCGAACACGCCTTCGGCGACTTCGTAGGAGGTATCCACCATGACGCCGCCCGCCGAAATCGGCAACGTTCCGGTTGGCTCGCTGCAGAGGATGATTTCCACCTCGACATTGCCGATATCACACCTGCGGTCGAGCAGGACGACGGATATGTCGAGTTGAAGCGTTCCGGACGGCAACTTCCAGATGTTGGCGGTTTCCAACGGCAGCCCGCCAAAGTAACGCCAGCTGTGCTGCGAGGTCGTCGGGTCGATATAGGCGTACTGAGGCGCCTGCGCCTGGGCCGCCCGCAGGCTTTTGCTGTCGCGGAAGGCGCGCAGCCCGACCTTCAGCAGGTCACCGGGCATGCGCAGGCCGCCGTTCTTTACATGGACAATAACGTGCGTGACGTCTTCCTTGACCGGGAACAGGACGCGACGCGCCACGTCGAACGACAACTGCGACCATTCCGTATTGCGGAATGGCTCCCATCCTGCCCAGAGGCTCGGATCGTGCGATGTCAGAGACAGCGACGTCGAGGTTATCGAGTTCAGCGGCAGGCGCGCCACCGCGGTCTTGTCTGCAAAGTCCTTCAGATACTGGATAAAGACATTTTGGTTGCGCAATATACGACCACCCCAGTTTTCGCCATACACCACGAAAGGCTTGCCGGCGCGCAGCGCCTCGATGGTGGTTCCGCTGGCGCCGTGGCTGTAGAAGATGTGCCGGTTGATGGCCAGGACAATGTCGCAGCCGACGAGGTCCGCCATGTACTGTTCGTTCGACATCTCCTTGTTGGCGAATTTGACGTCGCCATCGCGAAACCATTTCATCCGGTTGGTCGTTCCGATGATTTCATCCGAACGCCGCTCATAACGGGTCATGAAGGCGTGGACGTTGAAGTGGATTTCCGGCCCGCCGTGCGCCCGTTCGATCTGAGCCGCTTTCAGCAGGTCCGGCAGCAGAAGATAACCTTTTTCGCGGTGAGCGCGCCCCGAGCGCAGGGCGACAAGCGGCCTTGACCCTGGTACGAACGGCTGGGGCGGCGCATTCAGGGCCGCGTCCAGCTCGGCACCGGAATGTTCACCATAGAGAATCGGAATAACGCGCACGCGGCCCAGGCCGACCTCACGAAACTGGTCCGCGATCTCTTCGGTTTCGACGTAGTAGTTGAAGTTGCGGATAAGACCGCTCAGAGCAACCAGAGACCGCGATATCTGCTTGGTGGCTTCCGGTGCTTCAACGAGATTGCCCTCTCGATGCCAGATCGGCGGGCGGATAATAACCTTGTAGCTCGCTTCCGCTAGCGACGGGTCGGTTTTGACCAGAGCTTCCAAAATACGCATCTCATCCAGGTCGGCGGTCTGGAACACCAGCACATCGTCCTTGCCCGGACGCAGCTTACGCATGGCGGCGCGATAACGTCCGACATTCCGGCGAAACACTGCGCCTTCATTGATCAGCCGTTCCGCCGTCGTGACCTTCGACGAAAAGCCGGATTTGGTGACCGGCGCGCTGGTCGCGCGGGCTGTGATAAGCCCTGCCCACAGGCCCAGACGGGTCTGCTGCTTTTCTTCCGGCTCCTCTACTTTCGGCTTGAGGCGCCTGTCTATGGCCAACATGATCAGCCAGACGGGCGAGGTCAGCGCGGCCAGCAGGATGTCAAAGACATTCATATGGTTGGCCACGAAGAAGGTTAGCTCCCTCAGTGACTTGATGTGGCCGGCCCGGAACTCCGCGATTGCGTAGTGCATGATGCCCCGTTTCGTCCCCGGCTTTTGCAACCAGTTCTTGAAGGCGACGCTCAGCCCCTTTGGCGGCTTCGGAAGCTTTTCATAAGGATGCAGCTTCTTGTGGAAGACGAAGCGCTGCAGGACGCGATGCACCTTGCCGAGCTCTTCGATAGACTCCGCTTCCGCCGGCCTCAGCTTGAACACCCCGCGGCCGAAATACTTGTTGACCACCAACTCGACGGTTGCGCCCTCGCGCTTGTACATCGCCGCGATGTCCATGGCGTACTGCAGGAAATGACCGCCCCAGTTGACAATGTTCTTGTCGACGATAATCACGCGTTTTGTCATTGAGCCGCCTCCAAGTCCGTCGTCTTAGATGGCTTTGCTCCGAAACGGCGCTGTGCGATCTTCTCGGCCTTGATGTTAAGTGTTGTCTGAATGAGATTGGCGATCTTCCGAATCTGCCGGCTCCAGGCAAAGTCGCCTTCGGCGAGATTTTTGCACCGTTCGACCATGGCGTGATACTCGTGCGTGCCGATCATCGCGTTTGCGGCCTTAAGCCCCGATATAATCGACTTGTTGGTCGCGTCTTCAAGTAGCAGGCCTATGCCGTACTTGTTTATGAAGAAGCAGTTCAACGGATTGGGCACGGCGATGACGGGCACGCCCGCCAGAATCGAATGGTAAAGCTTGGTGGCGGGCAGGTGCCAGCGCGCCACAGACCCTTCCGGGCGCCAGGTGACTAGGGAAAAATTGTAGTTCGGAAGGGCGTTCATCAGCGCTCCGGGCACCAGTTGGCCGAGATAGGATTTCCCCGGAGTTGAGGCGATGCGCGGCGCGATCTTCGCCCGGTCGGCTTCCGATCCTAGCGGACGCCCGGCGAAATCAATTTCCACGTCGTCGAGTTCCGACGTCAGCATGCCGTCGAGCAAGGTGTCCTTGCGGTGCAGCGACCCAAAATAGATGAATTTGCCGTTGCGCTGATCGGCCGGCTTCGAAATCATCGGACGCGGATAGTCGATGGACGCCGATAGCGCCATGCGTTCGAACGGCACGTCCTTCTTCCACGCCACAGCGGAAAAATCGATGCCGAAGCGCTCGACTTCAGGAACCAGGAAACAGTCGATATGCCCCTTGCCGCGCATGTGGAGCTCTTTATAGACCGGATTTTCCGAAACCATTTCCAGCATGTAGTAAAGCACAAGGCTCGGCTTGTGCTTCAAGGCCAGCGAGGCGCCGTAACCCGTTGGCCCGACAGCTATCACGATGTCAGGCTTAAACCGGTTGAGTTCACGGCCGGCTTCGCGAAAGAAGTGCCAGCGCCAGGAATTGAGCCACGATGGCAGGTTGGACAGAATCCGCACCGACCGCACGTTCGACTGAAACTCCAGGTCGATGAAAGGCTTCGTCACTTCGTCAGGCTGAAGCAGAAGGCCTTCTGCGCCAAAGTGCTCACAAAGTCCGTCAATCATGGCGGAA
This sequence comes from uncultured Asticcacaulis sp., assembly GCA_946482045.1. The sequence goes on along the minus strand of CAMLPZ010000002.1, from coordinate 12,251 downwards.
ATATCAGGCGAGCCGAAACCCAGCGCGACATCCGAAATGAGTGCGATACGTTCGATCTTGGTCTTCAGTGGTTTGGAAAACGCTTCAAACATCAGACCGCCCTGAAGGAAAAGTTGGGTTCGAATTCCTGGAAGTAGAACGCGAAAAGATTCGGCATAAGATCCGGTTCGACACAGGGCGTGCTTTCAAGCCATCTGGCATACGCGCCCTCGGGTTCATTCTTCAGCACCTCCGCAACCGCGCGATCGAATTCGTCCTTCTTCCGCGACATTTCCGCTGTCGCCCCGACGGACGAGCGGAGCGCCAGACTCAGCTCGAGGAAACACGCGCCCTTGATGTTCGACGGCGTGGGACGCACACGGACCCGGCGCAAAATCGCCGCGATCTCATTGTTGCGGTTCAGGCGCTCAAACGCCATCATCCCTTCCTGTTCGAACACACGGAAACGTTCCAGATCGTCATCGAAGGCCGGGCTGTTGAGGTCGCCCAGGACCAGCATGTCGGCGTCCACGGCATCGGCAACCTTGCTGATCCAGTCTCCCAGCGCATCGACCTCGATCAGCCGCTGCGCCTCGTGATCCCCGCGCTTACTTTTGAGATGCACGGCCACGACCTGCAGGTCGATCGGGTCCGGACGTTCAGGATAGATAAGGGCAAAGTGCGCATACAGCGGCGCGCGCGTGAAATCGCCATTCACGGCCGCCACGCGCCCCTTCAGCCGCGCGTACCGGACGTCATAGCCAATAACCGTTCGCTGATCCCCGCCGGAGGACAGGGTGACGAACCGGTACGGCAGGTTAGGCGACGGCTCCATTTCGCCCCGCGCGAACGCGCCGCGCGACACTTCGGTAAGCACGATGATCCTGGGGTTATAGATGCGCAGGACGTTCTCAAGCGGGCCATCCTGTCCTAGCAGACTGCCACGCACATGGCGGACGTTCCACGCAAGAGCCGTCAGATAAGGAAGATCGTGACCGAGTCGCTCGATTGAAAGTTCACGAAGGCAATCTGTTATTATATCCGCGCGACCGGCCAACTCTATCTCCTATTCGTTCGGGGAACTGCTTGATTAACAGCAACTATTTGGCGACGCAAGAATAATAAAAACGACAAATATTCACGGCAACAGTCGTCAGTTATAGGAGTAAAAATCAGCGTGTATTCGCCAAAGACAATATTTACCCTGCCGAACAATGCTGCTGTCATTATTGTTGTGCATCGGCCAGAAGTTTCTGCTCCAGCTCAAGCAGATCTTTGGACCGCTCTTTTATCCGACGCGCCGGCACGCCGGCATAAATCCCCCAGGCGACGAGAGATTTGTTGACCAGAGACAAGGCACCGACCGCCGAGCCCAATTCGGCAGTCACGCCGGGCAACACGACACTGCCTGAGCCGATAACGACATGCTTGCCGAGATGGACAGGCGCGGACTGGGTATTGAGGTATTTGGACGGAATCATAGAATTGGTCATGGCGCGGCCGCTGTAATCATCGCTGCCCGTATAGACCCGCACGCCCTGCGACAGGCAGCTGAAGTCTTCCATGGTCAGTCCAGCACTGCAGTTCATATGACAGCCGCCGCCGATATGAATATAGCTCCCGAGGGTGAGATGCCCCGTCGGGGCAACAATCGTCACGTTCCCGTCGATTCTTACATTGTCGCCGATTGATATGTTTCCGATACCGATAATGGTTGAATTGCGGGCAATCTTTACGTTCCTGCCGACAGCCCGGAAACCGAGGGTCGACAGATACTCACTGGAAACATAGCCGGGGTCAAAAGGATTCTCCGGAGCAGAAGTCACTTCAGGCAAAATTTTGGCCCCCGATTATTGGTGTTGGCTGATGGCCGCGTGGCGGCGCGTCAAACGTTGGAATAGCGCGAGTTGCGCAGGGTCTTGTATCCGCGCAGGAGCTCCTGGATACCGCGGTCCAGGTCCCAGTCCGGAGTCCAGCCGGTGCCCTCCAGGCGCTCGTTCGACACGATGTAGTCGCGCTTGTCCGGGTCCTCCCCAATCGGCGCTTCCAGATAAACAAAGTTCGGCACGTGCTCCTGAATCTTGGCGCACAGCTCCAACTTGGACAGGTTAGCGGTCGACAGGCCCAGGTTATAAGGACGGCCACGCATCGACTCGTAGTTCTCAACGCCGTGAAGGAAGCCCTTCACCACATCGCGCACGTGGATGTAGTTGCGTTTGAAGTGGCCTTCGAAGATGACGACAGCCCTGTCTGTGACAGCGCGCCACGTGAAGTCATTGACAAGAAGGTCGATGCGCATACGCGGCGACATGCCGAACACGGTGGCCAGCCGGAAGGAAATGCCGTTCTTTTCCAGGACGGCATTTTCGGCCGCCATCTTGGTGACGCCGTAGAGCGAAATCGGGTTCAGCGGCGTTTCTTCCGTGCAGAATTGCCCCGCCTTGCCGATTCCATAGCCGGAGTTCGTCGTCGGATAGATCAGCATCTGCGACGACGATGTCCGCTTTGTAATCTTTTCCACGGCATCCTGATTCAGAGTTTGCGCGGTATATGGGTCCTGCTTGCACAGGGGGGCACCCACCAACGCCGCGAGAGGGATGACCACGTCCGCCTTGGCGACCAGATCGTCAAGGAGACGTTCGTCGCGGGCGTCGCCGCGGGCCGGATGGAAAGTGGTGTACTGGCAGCACGCGGCCAAATCGGTCGTTCCGCGCTCAAAATTGTCGAGGACTGTGACTTCATGCCCTTTTTCCAGCAGGGTTGGGGTGAGGACCGACCCAATGTAGCCCGCGCCGCCGGTGATGAGAAATTTCATAGGATTTGGCTTCCAGATAGGGAATTACAGTTGCCTCTTGGAGGATTGGATTCCGATTGTCAACATGGTTGGCCCAAGCGGCTTTCCGCTCGGAATGATTGTATACAGACGTAGGAGCATTGTGCGTCTAAATTGAACCGCCATGCTACTCCAGGGTTTGTTTTGTCCCGATATTTTAGCTAATCCGACAGCATCCATGATAGCATGTCGCGGACGTCGTGATCGCGCACCCGGCCGACCGCGGACTGCAGTTTTTCCGGGTTTCCAACCGACACCTTTACCTCGTTAGCACGCTGGAACGCTTTGTTAACGCGAACCTCGATCTCGTGACCTGTTAGTTCCTGGCAGAGGTCAATGACCTCTTGGAGGCTGGTCGCCACGCCCGAACAGATGTTGAATACATCCCCTTGCGCTTGGGGCGCTTCCAGCAACCGATGCATGTAGCCGGCCACATCGCGCACATCGCTGAAATCACGCGACACGTCGGTATTCCCCAGTTCGATGAACGGCGCGCGGGCGCGGAAATGGTCGACGATCTTAGGGATTAGGAAGTTAGGGCTCTGGCCTTTCCCGCTGTAGTTAAACGGCCGCGCGACAACCATGTTCAGGGTTTCTGAGAATTGACGCGCCATGAACTCCATCGCTACCTTGCTGACTCCGTAGTCGTTGGCAGGATGAAAGGCATCGTCTTCGGACAGGGTTTCGCGCCCAGTGCTGCCGTAGACCGTGGCCGAGCTGGTCAACAGGACCGATTGCGGCCGGGTCTCCAGCGCGCTCAGCGCCGCCAAAAGGTTACGTGTACCAACGACATTGGTCGCGTATATGTCGGCGGCGTCCTGATGTCCGACAAAGGACAGGGCCGCAAGATGTACGACGTGAGACGGGCGGACGTCGGCAGCCAGCACCTTAACCTGCTCCGCGTCCTTGAGATCGACAGCCACCAGCCGGTGGACGCCAGCACACTGCGCAAGATTGGTGCGGCCAGTACCGACAACATGATAACCGTTTTTCGCCAGCTGCGGGGCAAGATAGTGGCCCGCAAATCCGCTGACGCCGGTTATCAGTACTGTCTTTTCCACACCGACCTCCACGCAAACGCGTTTAAAAAAGAAGTTGGAGCATGCTCCCAAAAAAATGGAAACCGCTTTTCGCGCCCAAGCATGCGTCCAGTAAGGAATCTAGAACGATGCGCCGGCCACGTTGCGCCGTACGTCCGCCTCAACCATCATGGTGCAAAGATCTTCGAGCGGCATCTGAGCCTGCCAGCCCAGTTTTTCCCGGGCCTTGGACGCATCACCGATGAGCAGGTCCACTTCGGCGGGACGATAATACCGCGGGTTGACCCTGACGAGTGTTTTTCCGGTCGCCACATCGATGCCGACTTCGTTTTCGTCGCTGCCGCCGAATTCCAGATCGTAACCGGCCGCTTTGGCGGCAAGGCGAATGAAATCCCGGACGGGTACCGTGCGGTTCGTCGCAAGCACGAAGGTGTCAGGCTCATCTGCCTGCAGCATCCGCCACATACCTTCGACATACTCCTTGGCATAACCCCAGTCGCGTTCGGCATTGAGATTGCCGAGTTCGAGGATATCGGCAATTCCGAGGCTTATCTTCGCAAACGTGTCCGTGATCTTGCGAGTGACGAATTCCTGGCCTCTCAGAGGCGATTCGTGATTGAATAGGATGCCGCTACTGGCGAAAATTCCATAGCTTTCACGGTAGTTCACCGTCATCCAGTGGGCATACAGTTTCGCTGCGCCATAAGGGCTGCGCGGATAGAAGGGCGTTTTTTCCGTCTGCGGAATCTGTTGCACCAGCCCGAACATTTCCGAGGTGCTGGCCTGATAAAAGCGAATCTTCGGATTCACGATCCGGATGGCCTCCAGCATGTTCACCGGGCCGATGCCGGTGATTTCCGCAGTTGTGATGGGCTGGTCGAACGAGACGCCGACGAAGCTCTGGGCGGCAAGGTTGTAGACCTCGGTTGCCTGGCTGAGGTTCAGCAACCGGATGCTCGACGAGAGGTCTGTCAGGTCATGCTCGATCAGATGAAGGTCGGGATGTTGCAGAATGCCAAGTTCCTGCGCGCGCCACAGGTTCACGGAACTCGTCCGGCGGTATGTACCGAATACCTTGTAGCCCTTTTGCAGGAGAAGCTCTGCCAGGTAGGCACCGTCCTGCCCGCCGATACCCGTGATAATTGCTGTCTTCATTAGGTAATTCTCTGCCCCCAGCCCCTGCGAAACTATGTTTCCGAACTGGCCCCGGTATAATTGTGATGTTTCCACTGAAGCGATTTGCGAGCGCCGTGTTAAGCAAAGTTTTTCCGGAGAGTCGAGGCAAATTTATTTGACGGCTGCTGAAGGATGCGACCGCTGTGGGTTATTCTTGCACGATAAAATGAGATGGCAGCACAGAATGTTCGCCGGAAATTGTGCGTCGCTGCGTTAGACGACGTTGTCACGAGGCTTTGATGTTAAAATTTTCTACTGTCCTTTTGCTGAGCGCTTTAAGTCTGGCTGCATGCGGGAAAAAAGAAGACGGAGGCAACGGACGCGGACAGCGGGGCGCAGCTTCGGTCGGCGTCATGGTGGTTCAGGCCCGTCCGGTTAACCTGACGCAGGAGCTAACTGGCCGGACTTCGGCTTGGCTAGTCTCCGAGGTACGTCCCCAGGTCTCAGGCATCATTAAGGCCCGCCAGTTTACCGAAGGTGCCAATGTCACCGCGGGGCAGTCGCTCTATCAGATCGACGCAGCAACCTACCAGGCCGACTACGACAGCGCGGCGGCCGCCGAGCAGCAGGCACAGGCCGCTGCCGATGCCGCAAATTTGCGCTTTGAGCGCGCCCAGCAGCTCATCACCATCAAGGCCATCAGCCAGCAGGACTTTGACGATGCCCGCGCGACCGCGAAGCAGGCCGCTGCTCAATTGGCCTCGCAGAAAGCGGCCGTGCAGCAGGCGAAGATCGCGCTTGACTATACCCGAGTGGCAGCGCCGGTATCGGGCCGGATTGGCCGCTCGACCGTTACGCCGGGCGCGTTGGTCACCGCCAACCAGACGACGCCGTTAGCCACCATCCAGGACCTGTCGAAGGTCTATGTCGATGTTACCCAGTCCTCGTCCGAGATGGTCCGGCTGAAGCGCGATATCGCGGCAGGCAGCGTCGGCGCCGTTGACCATGCCGACGTCACCTTGACCCTCGATGACGGCTCGGCCTATCCGCTCAAGGGCCGCGTCCAGTTTTCCGATGTCAGTGTTGATCCGGCCACGGGCTCGGTGACACTGCGCGCCGTATTCGACAATCCCGACGGCCTGCTCCTGCCCGGCATGTTCGTCCGCGCCCGCATCGTCAAGGGCACCGTGTCTAATGGCATTCTGGTGCCGCAGCCGGCCGTCATCCTCGACCCGAAGGGCGGCGCCAGTGTCATGCTGGCCGGTCCCGACAACAAGGCGCAAAAGCGCAATGTCCAGCTGGGCGAAATGATCGGCAAGGAATGGCGTATCGCGTCGGGTCTCAATCCCGGCGACAAGGTCATCGTAGAAGGCGCCGCCAACGTCAAGGACAAGGGGCCGATCAAACCGCGTACCGTAAATCCGGCCGCGGCCGCGGAGAAGTAGTCCCCCCATGTTGTCGCGTTTCTTCATCGACCGGCCGATCTTTGCCTGGGTCATCGCCATTGTCATCATGCTGGCCGGTGCGCTGTCCATCACCCGCCTGCCGGTCGAACAGTATCCCGACATCGCCTTGCCCCAGGTCCGGGTCAATGCCAACTATCCGGGCGCCTCGGCCAAGACGGTCGAGGACAGCGTCACCCAGATCATCGAACAGGGCATGATCGGGCTCGACCGCCTGAAATACATGACGGCGTCTTCGTCCGACAACGGCGGCGCCAACGTCACCCTCGTCTTCGAGGCTGGTACCGATATCGACGTCGCCCAGGTCCAGGTCCAGAACCAGATCCAGTCGGTCATCAACCGGTTGCCGCAAGACGTGCAGGCACAAGGCGTTCGCGTCAACAAGGCGTCGAACAACATGTTGCTGATCTTTTCGCTCTATTCGACCGATGGCTCTCTGACCAATGCCGACCTCGGCGACTATCTGGTGTCCAATATCCAGGACACGCTGGGACGTGTTGACGGCGTCGGCGAAACCAATGTCTTCGGATCGGGCTATGCCATGCGCATATGGCTCGATCCCGGCAAACTGGCCGGCTTCAACCTGACACCCGCCGATGTGGTAGCGGCCATCCGGGCCCAGAACGCCCAAGTCTCGGCCGGCCAGTTGGCGGCTCAGCCGGCGACGGACGATGTGGCGCTCAACGCAACCATCACTTCGCAGTCTCGCCTGACCACGCCCGACGAATTCGCCAGCATCATTCTGAAAAGCGACACCGCCGGCGGCACGGTCTTCCTGCGCGATGTCGCCCGCGTCGAGCTGGGCCAGCAGAACTATGAGTCGCTGAGCCGCCTGAACGGCAAGCCGGCGACCGGCATCGCCATAAGCCTGGCCACTGGCGCTAATGCGCTGAAGACCGCCGAACTTGTGAAGGCCAAGATGGAGGAGCTGGCCCAAAGCTTCCCGTCAAATATCGAATACGCCATCCCGAACGACTCGACCGACTTTATCAAGCTGTCGATCAAGGAGGTCATCAAGACCCTGGTCGAAGCCATTCTGCTCGTCTTCGTCGTCATGTACCTGTTCCTGCAAAGCTGGCGGGCGACCCTGATCCCGACCATCGCCGTGCCGGTCGTGCTGCTGGGCACCATGGGTATCCTCGCGGCCTTTGGCTTCTCAATCAACCTGCTCACCATGTTCGGCCTGGTCCTGGCCATCGGCCTGCTGGTCGACGACGCCATCGTTGTCGTCGAAAACGTCGAACGCGTCATGCACGAGGAGGGCCTGTCGCCTAAGGAGGCAACGCGCAAGTCGATGGACGAGATCACCGGCGCCCTGATCGGCATCGGCCTGGTACTGGCCGCGATGTTTGTGCCCATGGCCTTCTTTGGTGGCACGCAAGGCATCATCTACCGCCAGTTCTCAATCACTATTGTCTCAGCCATGGCCTTGTCGGTCGTGGTGGCTCTCGTCCTGACACCGCCGCTCTGTGCCACCCTGCTCAAACCCGTCGACCACGAAAAGAAGGCGAAGCGCAAGAACCTGTTCGATCGCTTCTTCGGCGGCTTCAACAAGGGCTTCGAAGTGGCCGCCAACCGCTATCGCTCGGGCATCGGCGCAATGATCGCCAAACCCTTCCGTTATCTCGTCATCTATGGGGTCGTCATCGTCGCCTGCGGCCTGATGTTCCGCGTCCTGCCGACCTCCTTCCTGCCGGAAGAAGACCAGGGCTTCATGCAGACTATCGTCCAGCTTCCGCCCGGGACCACGACCCAGGTCACCCGCCAGATGGTCGACAAGGTGGCGGCCTACCTCGAAAAGGAACCGACGGCACGCTACGTCTTCTCACGCACCGGCGGCTCCCAGAACCAGGGCAATGTCAATATCCGCATGAAGCCGTTCGAGGAACGGAAAAAGGAAGACATGCGCGTGCCGGCGGTAATCGAGCGGGCACGCAAGGAGTTCGCTAAACCTGAGTACGGTGGCGCACGCATCATTCCGACCCAGCCTCCGGTCGTGCGCTCGCTCGGCGACGCGTCTGGCTTTTCCTTTGTAATCAAAGACGTCGGCGGTGTCGGCCCCGCCGCGCTCTTGCAGGCGCGTAACGACTTCATCAAGCGCGCGGAAGAAGACCCGCGCGTGGGCTCGGTGCGTTCCGGCGGTCAGGACGTGACCCCGCAGCTTAAAGTGGACATCGACAAGACAGCTGCCGGCGCCATGGGCGTCAATGTCTCCGACATCAATGCCATGCTGAGCGCTGCCTGGGGCGGGTCCTACGTCAACGACTTCATCGACCGCGGCCGCGTCAAGCGTGTCTACGTCCAGGCCGATGCGCCCTATCGCATGCGCCCCGACGACCTCAGCCGCTGGTATGTCCGAAACCGTTCGAGCGAAATGGTGCCATTCTCCGCTTTCGGAAGCTCGCGCTGGACGACCGGCACACCGTCGCTGGAACGTTATCAGGGCTCGCCCTCGACCGGCGTTCAGGGCATGCCCGCCGAAGGCGTGTCTTCAGGCGACGCCATGACCGCCATCGAGGAAATGGCACGTGACTTGCCAGCAGGTACCGGGATCGAGTGGACAGGTATTTCACTGCAGGAACGTGAATCCGGTGCCCAGGCCCCTGCCCTCTATGCCCTGTCGATCCTGGTTGTCTTCCTGCTGCTGGCGGCGCTGTACGAAAGCTGGACCATTCCTTTCGCCGTCATTCTGGTGATTCCGCTGAGCGTTCTGGGCGCACTGCTTGCCACCTGGTTGCGCGGACTCGACAACGACATCTTCTTCCAAGTAGGCCTCCTGACCACGATCGGTCTGTCTTCAAAGAACGCCATCCTGATCGTCGAATATGCCCGCCTGCTGCATCAGGAACGCGGCATGACACTGCTCCAAGCCACGCTTGAAGCCGCGCGCATCCGCCTCCGGCCCATCCTGATGACCTCGTTCGCCTTCGTCTTTGGCGTCCTGCCCATGGCTTTGGCGGCAGGCGCAGGTTCCGGCGCCCAGCGCGCCATCGGCACGGGCCTGATCGGCGGCGTCCTGGCGGCGACCTTCCTGGCCATCTTCTTCGTGCCGCTCTTCTTCGTGCTGGTCCAGCGCCTGTTCAAACACGATAACCTTCCCCAGGACGTCGATGCCCGGAAGGGAGTGAAGGTATGACACGCACATGCGTCTCCCTCGCGGCCCTGTCTTTGGTCTTGTCGGCCTGTACTATGGCGCCGACTTATGAGCGTTCGGCCCTGCCCGTTGCGGCGGAATGGCCCGTCGCCGCTACGCTGCCTGCTACAGGCAGCCTGAAATGGCGCGATCTGTTCACCGATCCGGCGCTGCAAGGCACGATCCAGCTGGCGCTTGACAATAATCGCGACCTGCGCATCGCGGCGCTGAACATCGAACGCGCCCGTGCGCTTTACCGCATCCAGCGCGCCGATCTGTTGCCGACGCTCGATGCCTCGGCCGGCGGCACCCGCTCGCACAGCGACATTTCGGGTGACAGCGACAGCTATTCGGCGGACCTCAACCTCGACTGGGAACTCGACCTGTTCGGACGTATCCGCTCCCTCAATCGCGCTGCCCGCGAGGACTTCCTGGCCACGCGTGAGACCCGCAACGCGGTCGCGATCTCGCTGATCGCCGATACAGCCGACGCCTGGCTGACATTGGCCGCCGACCAGGACTTGCTGGCCATCACGCGCCAGACCTTCGCGGCGCGAAAAGAGGCCTATGACATTGCGCAGGGCCGCGCGCGCCTGGGCGCTATTGACGACCTGGAATTGAATCAGGCGCGCGTCCAGTTCGAAGAAGCGCGAGAGGACATCGCCAATGTTGAGACTCTGATCAACCAGGACAAGGCCGCCCTTACCCTGCTGGCCGGCGCCTCCCTGCCCGGCAACCTCCTGCCTGCGGCGCTCCCCGACCAGGCCATCGCCACTTCGCTTCCGGTCGCCCTGCCGTCGGATGTCCTGCTCAATCGCCCCGACGTGCTGGCGGCCGAGTACGACCTCAAGGCCGCCCACGCCAATATCGGCGCCGCGCGTGCGGCCTTCTTTCCCAGCATATCGCTGACTGGCTCAACCGGCTCCGCCAGCAATGCGCTGGGGGACCTGTTTTCCGACGGCACCAACAGCTATTCCTATGGCGTGCGCCTGAACCTGCCGATCTTTTCCGGTGGCGCCAACCGAGCCGGTTTGAAAAGCGTCCAGATCAATCGCGACATCGCCCTGGCACAATATGAAAAGGCGATTCAGTCCGCCTTTACCGACGTATCGCAGGCCCTGGCGGTGCGGGCGCGGATCGACGAACGACTCTCTGCGCGCCAGGCGGCGACTGAAGCCGCCCAGCGCAGCTTGACTTTGAGCCAGGCGCGTTATCAGAACGGCGCGGACAGCTACCTCCTGCTGCTCGATGCCCAGCGGACGCTTTACGGTTCGCAGCAAAGTCTGGTCAACCTGCGCCTGGCGAAGGCGTCGAACCTGGTGGCGCTCTATCGCAGTGTGGCCGATACCGGCAGTCTGGATTGAATTGGGGAATTTATCGTAATGGCAGAAAATTAAGCCTTGCCCCATATAAAGACATCTTTATATGATTATAAGCTTGCCAGCCGAGGGTTTCGCCATGCGTCCGTCCTATATCTTCACCTCTGAAAGCGTTTCCGAAGGTCATCCTGATAAGGTCGCCGATCGCATTTCTGATGTGGTGGTCGACGCTTTCCTAAGCCGGGATTCCGAGGCGCGCGTGGCCTGCGAGACTTTAGTGACGACCAATCGAATCGTCCTGGCGGGCGAAGTCCGCGCCGTTGATGACCAGATTAGCGACATCATTGGCGGGCTCGAAGACAAGGTTCGCCGCGCGGTCAAAGAGATCGGCTACGCCCAGAAGGGGTTCCACTGGGCGACGGCGGACTATGCCTGCCATCTGCACGCGCAATCCGCCGATATCGCCATGGGCGTCGACGCCGGCAGCAACAAGGACGAAGGCGCCGGCGACCAAGGCATCATGTTCGGTTACGCTACGGACGAAACAGCGGAACTGACGCCCGCACCGCTGCAATGGTCGCACAACATTCTTCGCCGCCTAGCCGAAGCACGCCATGGCGGCGAGCACAACCTGGAACCCGACGCCAAGAGCCAGGTCACGGTCCAGTACGAAAACGGCATCCCCAGCAAGATTCTGAAAATCCTGGTCTCGCACCAGCACAAGGATGGCCTGACGCCCAAAGACGTCGAAGCCATCATCAAACCCTACGCTCTCGAAGTCTTGCCGGAAGGCCTGGTCGGCACGGACACCGAATGGCTGGTTAATCCTACCGGCAATTTTGTCATTGGCGGCCCGGACGGCGATGCCGGTCTGACGGGCCGCAAGATCATCGTTGACACCTATGGCGGCGCCGCTCCGCACGGTGGTGGCGCATTCTCCGGAAAGGACCCCACCAAGGTGGACCGGTCCGCAGCCTACGCTTTGCGCTATCTGGCCAAGAATGTTGTGGCAGCAGGCCTGGCGAAAAAGTGTACTCTTCAGGTCTCCTACGCCATCGGCGTAGCGCGCCCCCTCTCCTTCTACGTCGATACCCATGGCACCAGCCAAGTCGATGTCGAAAAGCTGGAAAAGATCCTGCCTGAACTGATTGGAGGTCTTACGCCCAAGTCCATCCGTCTGCACTTGGGGCTCAATCGCCCAATCTACGAACGGACAACGGCTTATGGACACTTCGGACGTACACCAGACGCCGACGGCGGCTTCTCGTGGGAAAAGACCGATCTGATTGAGGTCCTCAAATCTGAATTTGACGCATAGCTTCCGCGGGAACGGTCCTAGGCATAGCACGGTCTGCTGAAGGCGCAGTT
>CAMLPZ010000001.1 GCA_946482045.1 uncultured Asticcacaulis sp. | reverse complement strand
GTGCCCGACCGCGTCGGCTTGTTGGTGATGATACGGATGGTGCCGGCTTCGGACGAGGCGCCGTAGAGCGTGCCCTGCGGGCCGGCGAGCGACTCGATGCGTTCGACGTCATAGATGTGGACGTCCAGCGCGCCGCCGATCGTCGTCACCGGCTGTTCGTCCAGATAGACGCCGGTCGAGGGCTGCGAGCCCGAGTGGTTGCCATCGCCGCCGGAGGCCACGCCGCGGAAATAGAGGCTGGAGCCTTGGTAAGGGTTGTTCTGGAACGATACCGACGGCAGCAGCGCGACGTAATCATTGACGTCGGCGACATTCAGCTGGTCCAGCTTCTTGGTGCCCAGCACCTGGATGCTGATCGGCACGGTTTGCAGCTTTTCGGAGCGCTTCTGGGCCGTGACGATGACCTCGCCCTGGTCTTCGCCGGCGGGCGCCGCCTGGGCCATTGCCATGACCGGAAGCGCGCTGAGCATGGTGGAGGACAGAAGTGCTGCCGTAAGTGTGCGTGACCGCATGATAACCCCGCATTGTTGCTTAATGCGAGGATAGAGGGGCAATGTGATCACGCGTCAATTGCTATGCGGAGTACCTGCTGCGTTACGGCAATTACCGTGTCACTTTTGTCACGATCTTGCAGGTGCACACAAACGCGCTGGATAACCGGTTAGCGTAACGCGTGTTGACCCTACGGCAAGAGATCACGGCGTGCCGGGATAGGCGGTAAGGACAGGCCCAAGCGCGGACTTCAAAGGCTCAAGCCATGGCTCAAAGCCTTGCCAGGCATCGGTTCCGTCGCGGTTGATCGGACGGCGGACCTGCTCGGACGACGGCGTGCGAACGGCGCGGTCGGTCTCGAAAAAGCGTAGGGTGCCCTCTTCGAACTCCAGGCCGCAGGCTGAAATCAGCGCGCGAATTTCCGCCTCGGTATCGTCGATAAGCTGCTCATGTATTGTGCGATGCACAAAGCCGGGCAGGATAGTGTCGAAGTGAGCCATCAGGCGGACATAGTCGGCGTAGTAGCGCCCCATGTCGTCGAGCGCATAGCTGAAGTCCTGGCCGCGCGCGAAATGCTGCTTGAAGTTGGAAAAGCCGCAGGCGAGGGGGTGGCGGCGCGCATCGATAACCGTGGCATTGGGCAGGATCAGGCGGATAAAACCGACATGGGCCCAGTTGTTGGGCAGCTTGTCGACAAAGTGCGGTCGGGCGGTTTTGCGGTGGATGCGGGTACGGGCCAGGTACTCCTCACCCAGTTCGCGGTACTTTTCGGGCGGGAGGTCTTTCAGGCGCTGCGGATAATTGCCGCCGCGCCGGGCGAGCGCAGGAATGTCCGGCAGTTCCTGGGTGCCCTCGATCTGGCTGTGGCTCGCCAGGATCTGCTCGATCAGGGTCGAGCCTGAACGTGGCATGCCGACAACAAACACCGGGTCGTTGGCCTGGCAGCCCCAGCCATGACGTTCGGCGAAAAACTCAGGGGTGAACAGGGCGATGCAGTCATCGACAAAGCTTGTCGTGTCGTCCGCCCTATAGCTGTTCGACTTGCGGCGGATGGCATTGCCGCTGTCATAGCGGGCGAAGGACGCCGCATAATCCTTCCGGTCCTCCAACGCCTTGCCGAGCGCGAAGTCGAGATGCAGCCGGTCGGTGTCGCTCAAACCGGGATCCGCCAGGGCCTTTTCCATGGCAGCGATATCATCATCGCTAAAACGCACGACCTTCAGATTGGCCAGGCTCCACCACACCTCGCCGAGGTGCGGCGCGATGTCGAGCGCGCGGCGATAGGCCTTGACGCCGTCCTCCGTCCGTCCGACCGTCTTGAGCGCGTGGGCGTAGCTCATCCACACCTTAGGTTGGTTGGGTTGTTCATTCAGAAGCGCTTCGTAGATGGCGATGCCTTCCTCGAACTCGCCGATACGGCCAAGGGCGGCAGCCTTGAGATTGGCGGCGCCGAAGGTCTCGACGTCGATTGCCTCGCCGATCAGCCGGTCCAGTTCGGAGATGGCGTCGGCCGGGCGGCCTTGGCGGTAAAGGACGGTTGCCAGATTGGCGCGCGCCGCCCCGAAACCGGGGGACAGCTCAAGCGCCCGCCGCAGCAGGTTTTCGGAGTCGCGCCAGCGGCCGATGCGGGCGGCGACCTCGGCCAGCATACGGATGGCGGCGACGTCAAAAGGGTCGTCCTTCAGATGCGCCCGTAACAGCGGCTCGGCGTCATTGATGCGGTTTTCCTGAAGCGCCAGAGCGGCGGTCATCAGCCGCAGATTGCGTACACCGGCGGCAACGGCGCGGGCTGATCGGGCATCGAGCGAATGCGGGGACAATTTGGACATCGCCAGATACTTGCCCCGCCGGCGCTGGATTGTAAATCGGGCATCAAAAAAACGGGCTGGAGTTGCCGGGAGGCCTCCAGCCCGCGATGACGGGGTCGTGCTTTTTCGAGGAGCGCGATTAGCCCTGCCATCCTCCGCCCAGGGCGCGGATCAGGCCCACCGTGGACTGATACTGCGCCGCGCGGACCCTTAAGGCCTGCCGACGGATCGCCAGTTGCTGGCGCTGGGCATCCAGCACCTCCAGCTGAGACGACTGGCCGTTCTTGTAGCGCGACTGCGATTGGGCCAGAGCCCGTGTCGCGGCATCGACCGCTTGCGCTTCGGCGCCTTGCTGTTGCTGCAGGTAGCTTAAGTCAGATAGCTGGTTCTCGACGTCCTGGAATGCGACCAGAACCTGCTGCTGATAGCCGGCGAAGGCCGCGTCCAGTCCGCCCTTGGCATAGTCGATGCCGGCATTGCGCCGGCCGCCGTCAAACACCGCCTGCGACAGGATTGCCGCCAGCGACCATCCTTCCATGCCCTTGTCGAACAGGGTGCCGAGATCGCCCGAGGCATAGCCGCCGGAGGCCGTCAAGGTCAGCGTCGGGAACCAGGCGGCGCGCGCCACGCCAACGCGCTTTTGCGCGGCATAAAGCGAAGCCTCGGCTGCAATGACGTCCGGCCGGCGTTGCAGCACATCGGACGGCACGCCGGCCGGAATGGTGGGGACGGCACCTGCCCAGGGCTGTGTGCTCCATGACGAAGCGGCCAGTTCGAAGGACGTGGCCGGCTCACCAACCAGCACCGCCAGCGCATTGACCAGATTGGCGCGTTGCTGGTCGAGGGCATAGGCTTCCGACTGCGTGCGCGCCACTTCGGTTTCAAGGCGCGCGACGTCGAGCTGCGCCACGTCGCCTTCTTCGTAGCGGCGCTGCGTCACCTTAAGACTGGCGCGATAGGCGTCCAGCGTGTCGGCGACGATGGCGCGGTCTTCGTCCAGCGTGCGCAGGGCGAAGTAGGTCTGGGCCACGCGGGACTGGATGAGCAGTTGCGTGTCGTTGCGCAACGCAGCAGCGGCATCTGCATCGAGTTTCGCCGCTTGTGACGCTTTCGAGAGCCGCCCGAAGACATCGATCTCATAGCTGAGATCGAGGCCGAGATCATAGGCATTGGCCGCCTTGGGATAGGTTTGCTGCGCCGTCGAGCGCGCGGCGGTGAAGCCCGCGCCCGCCTGCGGCCATAGGTCGGCCCGCGCCGATTTCAAAAGCGCGCGCGCCTGGGTCAGCCTGGCGGCCGCGATGCGGATGTCGCCATTGTTGCTGGCGGCCTTGGCTTCCAACTCGGTTAAGGTCGGGTCGGAAAAGACCAGCCACCAGGCGCCGGCTTGCTGGACAGGTGCGGCTGGACCCGCCGACGCCTGGCCCTTGAAGGCGGCAGGCGTACGGACAGAAGCCGTTTCCAGAGGGGCCGAGGCGCAGCCGCCTAATAATGCGGCTGCGAGAGAAAGAGAGACGATTAAGCGGGACATTTATACCTCCTCACTGTGACGTTGGGCAGCCGGGGCGGGCGCAGGATGCGCGTCGTCGAAGCCAAGCGTCGAGGTGTGTGCTTTCAGTGGCCGGTTGCCGCTGATGGCGCGCAACAGGACGTAGAAGAAGGGCGTCAGGAACAGGCCCAGCAGGGTCGCGCCAATCATGCCGGCAAAGACCGCTACGCCCATGGCCCGGCGCATTTCGGCGCCCGCGCCCTGGCTGGTGACCAGCGGCAGCACGCCCATGATAAAGGCGATCGACGTCATCAGAATCGGGCGCAGACGAAGACGCGAGGCCTCGATGGCGGCCTTGACCGGCGGCAGTCCGGCCAGCTCCAGTTCGCGGGCGAATTCCACGATCAGGATGGCGTTCTTGGCCGACAAACCCACCAGGACGAACAGGCCGATCTGGGTGAAGATGTTGTTGTCGCCCTGGCTGAGGAAGACCCCGACCATGGCCGACAGGAGACCCATGGGCACGATCAGGATGATGGCGGCCGGCAGGACGACGCTTTCGTACTGGGCAGCCAGGACCAGGAAAACCAGCAGGATGACCAGGACGAAGATCAGCGTCGAGGTGTCACCGGCAAGGATCTGCTGATAGGTCAGGTCGGTCCATTCCAGCTCGATGCCGGGCGGCAGGGTTTCGGCGGCGATGCGGGTCATCGCGGCTTCGGCCTGGCCGGAAGAGAAGCCGGGGGCGGGACCGCCCGAGATATCGGCCGATAGATAGGAGTTATACCGGCTGGCGATGACCGGCCCGAAGCTTGGCTCGACCTTGAGCACGGCCGACAGCGGAATCATCTCGCCGGTGTTTGAGCGGACCTTGAGGTTGCCGATGTCTTCCGGCTGGGCGCGGAAGGCGGCGTCCGCCTGGACACGCACGCTGTAGGTGCGGCCGAATCGATTGAAGTCATTGACATATTGCGAGCCGAGATAGACCTGCATGGTGGTGAAGATGTCATTGACGCTGACCCCCAACTGACGTGCGCGGGTGCGGTCGATGTCGGCATAGATCTGCGGCGTATTGATCTGGAAGCCGCTGAACACACCGGCCAGTTCTTTGGTCTGATAAGCCTTGGCGACGAGGGCCTTAGTGGCCTTGTCGAGCTCGGCGTAACCGAGGCCGGCGCGGTCTTCGAGCTGAAGCTTGAAGCCACCTGTCTGGCCCAGCCCCATCAGGGGCGGCGGGGGAAAAACGATGACATTGGCCCCCTTGATGCCGGCGAACTGCTGGTTCAGGGCGCCGGCAATGGCGCCGGCGCTCTCCGCTTCCCCATGACGGTCGTGGAAGGACTTCAGTGACAGGAAGACGACGGCGCTGGACGACGAAATGGTGAAGCCGTTGATCGACAAGCCGGGGAACTGGATGGCGTGCGCCACACCCGGCTGCTTCATGGCGATTTCACCGACCTTGCGCGTTACGGCTTCGGCGCGGTCGAGCGTGGCGCCTTCGGGCAACTGGACCATGCCGACGAGGTAGGCCTTGTCCTGCTGTGGGATGAAGCCGCCGGGCACGACCTTGAACATGACGAAGGCCAGGACGGCCAGGCCGGCGTAGAGGCCCAGCATCAGGCCTTTGCGACGGACGACGCCGCCCAGCGAGTTGGCGTAGCGGTCCGATCCGCTGCGGAACAGCTTGTTGAACCAGCCGAAGAAGCCGCCCAACCACTTGTCCATGAAGCGGGTCAGGCCGTCCTTGGGCGTGCGGTGATCCTTGAGGAGCAGGGCGGCCAGGGCCGGCGACAGGGTCAGCGAATTGACCGCCGAAATCACCGTCGAGATGGCGATGGTCAGTGAGAACTGACGGTAGAACTGGCCCGACAGGCCGGTGATGAAGGCCAGCGGCACGAAGACGGCGACCAGAACGAGCGCGATGGCGATGATCGGGCCGGAAACTTCGCGCATGGCCTGGTAGGTGGCCTCCCGCGGCGTCTTGCCGGCTTCGATATTGCGCTCGACATTTTCGACGACGACGATGGCGTCATCGACGACAATGCCGATGGCTAGCACAAGGCCGAACAGGGTCAGCGCGTTGATGGTGAAGCCGAAAAGATGCATGACGGCGAAGGTGCCGATAACCGAGACGGGCACGGCCAGAAGCGGAATAATCGATGCCCGCCACGTTTGTAGGAACAGGATGACGACCAGAACGACCAGCAGGATGGCCTCGAGCAGGGTGTGGATGACCGAGTCGATCGATTCCTGGACGTATTCGGTGGTGTCGTAGACGATGCGGTAATCGACGTCTTCGGGCATCGTCTTCTTCAGGTCGGCCATGACCGCCTTGAGGTCCTTGGACATCTGCAGCGAATTGGCGCCGGGGTTCTCGAAGATCGGAATAGCGACCGCCTGCTTGTTGTCGAGGAGCGAGCGCAGCGAATAGTCCGAAGCGCCCAACTCGACGCGCGAGATGTCGCCGAGGCGGGTCACCGAGCCGTCAGCGCCGGTCTTGACGATGATGTTGCGGAAATCCTCTTCAGACTTCAGTCGGCCCTGGGCATTGACCGAAAGCTGCAAGGCCTGGCCGGGCAAGGCGGGCGAACCGCCGATGATGCCGGCGGCAGCCTGGACGTTTTCAGAACGAATGGCTTCGGTGACGTCGCCGGCCGACAGGCCGCGTGCGGCGACCTTCTGCGGATCGAGCCAGACGCGCATGGCGTAGTCGCCGCCGCCGAACATCTGGATCGGCGCCACACCCTTGACGGACTGGAGGCGGTCCTTGACGTGCAGCATGGCGTAGTTGCGCAAATAGGTCGCGTCATAGCGGCCATTGGGCGAGATCAGGTGGATGACAAGCGGCAGCGAGGTCTGGTTCTTTTGCGTGACGATGCCAAGCGCGCGGACGTCGGCGGGCAGGCGGGCTTCGGCTTGGCTGACGCGGTTCTGGACCATCTGCTGGGCCAGGTCCGGATTGGTGCCCAGCTTGAAGGTGACGGTCAGCGTCATGACGCCGTCGGTCGTCGTTTGAGACGACATGTAGAGCATGTTCTCGACGCCGTTAACCGCCTCCTCGATAGGCGCGGCTACGGTCTCGGCAATGACGGCCGGGTTGGCGCCGGGATAGGTGGCGCGCACGACGACTTGCGGCGGCACGACTTCCGGATATTCCGACAAGGGCAGGGCACGCATCGACAGCAGGCCCGCAATCAGGATGAGGAGCGACAGGACGCCTGCGAAGATCGGCCGGTCGATGAAGAATTTGGAGAGATTCATGATAGCCCTCGGTGGTTGGGCGTGAGTGTGTTTGAGGCAAAAGGGCCCCACCACCATCTGCTCCGCAGATGGTCCCCCTCCCCAGCAAGCTGGGGAGGTATAAGGAAGTTTGGGGCTTAACGCTTAAGCGTTCGGTGCGGCGATCTTGTCCATCGGCACGGCTTGGGCGGTGACGACCGTGCCAGGACCAACTTTCTGGACGCCATCGACGACCACGTGTTCACCGGCTTTCAGGCCAGACTTGACGACGCGGAGATTTCCGACGGGGGCGCCCAGCGTGACTTCACGATAGGCGACCTTCTTGTCGGCGCCGACCACATAGACGAAGCGCTTGTCCTGGTCGGTGCCGATGGCCAGTTCCGAGACCAGCAAGGCCGGCTTAGTCACGGCCGCGCCCATATGGACGCGGACGAACTGGCCGGGGATCAGCTTGCCATCGGCGTTCGAAAACACCGCGCGGGCCTTGAGCGTACCCGAGCCATTGTCGAACTGGTTGTCGATGAGCTGAAGCTTGCCTTCGATCGGCGCGTCACCGGGCGTGCCGGTCTCCAGCTTGACCGGGATCTGGTCAATCTGGCTGCGGCCGTCAGCGCGCAGGTCTTCCAGCGTCTGGTTGACGATGGCCTCATCGGCGTCGAAGCTGGCATAGATCGGGCTGACCGAGACAAGCGTGGTCAGGGTCTGGGCCTGGGGGCCCGCGGCAACCAGGTTGCCGACAGTGACTTCGATGCGGCCGACCCTGCCGGACACAGGGGCGCGCACCTGGGTGTAGCTGAGATTGAGGTTGCTGATCTGAAGCTCGGCGCGGGCGGCTTCCAGCTGGGCTTGTGCGGCCTTCAGCTCATTGTCGCGGGCCTCGACGTCAGCGCGGGAGATCGCCTGGTCGTCCCAAAGCCTTTGGGCACGCTCCTGGTTGCTGCGGGCGAGCGTCAGGCGGGCCTCGGCGGAAGCGACACTGGCCTTGGCGCGGTTGACCTCGGCCAGATACGGCGCGGGATCGATGGTGACGAGGAGGTCGCCGGTGTGGACCAGGGCGCCTTCGCGGAAATGGATGGCCTTGACGGCGCCGGCGACGCGTGGGCGGATTTCGACGCGCTCGACGGCTTCCAGGTGGCCGGAAAAGTCTGTCCAGCTTTCGACGTTCTGTTCGGTGACGGTGGCGACCGATACCGGCACGGCCTGGGTTGTGGCCTGGCTTTCGGCCTTGGGGGCAAAGGCAATGGTCGCGATCGCGCCGGCGCCGAGAACGGAGACGGCGGCGAAGGCGAGCAGGGTTTGACGGCGCGCCCGATGGACGGACGCGAGGATTTCGGTGGGCAGCATGACAGCATTCCTTCGGGGAGAAAGGGTACGCGGAACTGGCGGGTCTTGCGGTTCTGCCGCGAGGCCCTATTTATTGCGAACTCGCAAACAAATAATCCTCGCCTGACGTTTTGTAAACACATTTTTATGCGACATCGCAAATAAATATGTTAGAGTGTGTCGAAGCCCAAATTTGAGACAAGCTTCGACAGTCCGCAAAATGCAGACTTTTCATGCGCCAGGAACGGCGCTACTTTGATGATAACAAGGGCAGGGTAGTTGACCTCCTGCCAGAAAGTGTCACCAGCCTGCGGTGCGTAGCAGGCGCGTAGGAAATGCCATGTATCACGCCAAGGCCGATCTGAAGTTCGACAGCGAAGAAATCTGTCCCGGCCATGCCATGGATGCTGCTGCCTGTTCCGCCAAACGCCGTGGCCGGCCGCGCGCCTTCGATCCGGACGCCGTGCTCGAAAAAGTGCTGAAGATGTTCTGGGAGCGCGGTTTTGCCGCCACCTCGCTCGACGATATCGCCCTGGCCACCGGCGTCAGCCGCCCCAGTCTGGCCGCTGCCTTCGGTGACAAGCAGGCCCTCTATATCAAGGCCATGGAGCGGTATCAGGACGGCATTCAGGCGCAATTGGACAATGTCCTGACCTGCGACGGCACCTGCACCTGCCTGCGCGACATCATCAACCGCTATTTCGACGTGGTGATTGGCGCCTATACCGGCGAGCAGGAACACCCGCTCGGCTGCGCCTTCATGTGCACGGCGCTGAACGAGGCGCCCCAGCACGAATCGATCCTGGAAATGCTGAAAGGCACGATCGAAAGCTTCGATCGCCGGTTCGAAGCCTTCTTCACCAAGGCGCGAGATAAGGGCTTTTTGCGCACCGACGCCGATCCCATGGTTCTGACCCAGATGATCAGCGGCCTGACCTCGAACCTGCTGGTGCGGGCCCGCGCCGGCGCCGGCCGCGACGAATTGCGCAAGATTGCCTACGGCACGACGGCCTTTCTGTTTGGCTAAGGCGTGACGAGCATCGGCACGGTAACGCTCGAACCCATCTCGAACGCCTTGGATGTTATGAAGGGCGCATAGACCATATAGCTGTAGTTCCAGGTGACGCGCTTGAGATGTTCCGTCTGCGTCACCGTTTCATCGGTAATGGCAATGCGAAGGTTCGTAATCGGTACATTGACCAGCTTCGACACGACCGCGGTTTTGAACGTATCGGCGCTGGTGTTGGGATCGAACATCAACAGGCGCGACGATTCCTGGACAGCGTGGCGGACGGCCGCGCCGCAATAAAGGGCGTAGCCCATATTGAACACGCCGAAGACCATGGCAATGAAGACGGGCGCGACAATCGCGAATTCCAGCGCCGTCGCCCCGCGTCCGTCCCGCGTCAATCGCCGCAATACACCCGTCATCTGACACGGACATCCTGTTCGGCACGTAGCGTGGTGTCGCCGAACCAGCCATCATAGGTGTCAGTGGCGGCGATCTTGACATAGGCGAGCGGCACGCTCTGGTCGCTGCAAAGCGTCGAGCAGGTTGCGGGCGTTGTCGCGCAGAAACAATCCTTGCTCGCCGTGACGTCGCTTTGCTCTGACCGCCCCGCCCAGGACGACAGGCCGATCTGGCGTGCCGTCGACAGGTCGGAGCCGCCGCTCATAATGTATTGGGCACTGCTGCTCAGGCCCGAATGCATGGCGTTGTTGCGCAGTAGAAAGCTCGCGCCATCGCTGATGCCGGCCAGGACGACCAAGAGCAGGGGCGCGATGATCGCGAATTCCACCAGGGCGGCGCCGTCGCGGTTTCGTCGGAAGGCGGCGATCGAACGACGGAAAGGGGCCGGTGCTTGTGTCCGTGATGTTTTCATCTTTTTTACTCCGCGAGTTTAACCACCCCGCCGACGGGGAGAGCGCTCATGCCGTGTGCGCTGCAATCGGCAGCCAGGTTTGAATTGCCGCTCCATTGGACGATGCGCGCGACTAGTTGCGTGCAGCCGTTAGCGCCCTGGAAGTTGCCGATGTAGGACACGACCTGATTAGGGAAATAGATGGCGCCGGTCATGACCGAAGCCGCACTGCCGTTGAGGGTGATCGCTGTGTTGGCGGCATTGGAACGGCTGCCGAAGAAAAGCATCCCGGAATAGGTGCCGCTGGTGGGGGCGGACAGGTTCAGCGTAGCGTTGCCGTTGAAAGCGATTTGCGCATTGTTCTTGAGGACGAAGGTAACGCCCGATCCCGCCAGCACGGCGTTGCCGTTGGCCTTGAAGGTTCCGCCTTCGATGATATAGGTGCCGGGCTTGAATGTAACGGAGCCATTGATGCTCAATCCGTTGCAGTAGCGGCCAGGCTGTAGCGTGTTGCCGTTGGAATTGTTGCAGTTGCCGGAGGAAACGGGCTCCGGGACGTTGCGAAACGGATCGGCGACCGGCGGCAGTTGCGTCATGGCCGACTCGCATCCGGTTAGGTTGACCGGCGCGTTAAGGGCGGCGTCGCCCGAAGCCATCAGGCAGGGGACAGTCAGTGTCGTCGCGCCCTGTGTATAGATCGACTGGCCGGAGATGGAATTCGACATGACATTGCAGCCGACGAGGGTGATGGTCGAACTGCCCGAGAAATAGGCGGCTTGCGCGGCGCTGGGGTCGAGCGCGATGATGCAGGCATTGGCCGCCGTCGTATAGGTCGCCACCGCCCGCGCTTTGACGGTGACGGGCGTGCTGTCGAACAGCTGGGTAAAATACCTTGTTTCTGTTCGCGTCAGCAGGACTTCGACGGAATGGTCGTTCTGGTGCGTGCCCGAGGTTGGCGGGCTGTTGAGGACCAGGGTGTCCCGGCCGCTTTCAAAGCCATTGTCATTGGCCACGGTCCGGGCAGCGGCCAGCATGACAGTACCGTCCTTGCCGGCGCGCTGCTCGATCCCCGCGGCAAAGGCGGCGGTGTCGGCGATCTGCTGAAGCCGCATATCGTCATAGTACCACACGCCGATTTCGACGCCGAAGGCAGCACCCGCTATTACCAGCGGCATACTGAACGCAAACAGGGTCGATACGCTGCCCGACGCATTGGACCTATATGAACTCAAAACTCCGTACCCGGAACGAAACATGACAACCCCCAGCCCGAGGTTTCCTTATGTGATTCATTAATAGGCGCCTGGAATTTCCTAATCGTGAAAGGACCTTGTTAATAAACGGGACCGTCATATTTACCATACGGGGGCACATGGGCCGGAAAGAAGTTATATTTTACCGTGCCTTACCCGGACGACCGCTACATGGGGCTTGCCGCCCCTGGCTTGGCTTATTAACGCGTGCAGTTTAGCCAGGGGTTCAGGTTCACGACGGATCGAAGCCTAGCAGCATATGCGCATCCCGCTTCTAAACGCGCCCGCAATGTACTTTAGCTGGTATGTTGGATCCTATCCGTGTACTTATGCACAAAGTGTGATCACATTAATTTTTCGTAATGGGGCTGATTCCGGCTCGACAACAGTTTCAGAAGAAATAGTTTCTTTTTCTTTGAGTGTTCTTTCGATGACTCTGGGTGGAGTAAAAGCGATGGTGCGAGTGGTAGGGGCGGGGACACGGTGGCGGCATCTGCCGGCAGTTTGCGGCGGCGTTCTGATGCTGGCGATGGGCGCCGGCGCGTATGCGCAGACCTACACACCTCCGGCCGCACCGCTGGCGATTGACGCCATCGCGAAATACGAGCAACTCACCAGCGTCTCGATTTCCCCGGATGGCAAACATATTGCTGGCCTGATTTCGGTCGAGGGCGAAAAATGGCCGGTCATCTCTATCTGGGATGCGACCGATCTCAGCAAACGGCCGGTCTGGATACCGTCCAAGACGAACCGCATCACTCAAGTTGGCTTTTTCAGCTCCGACAAGATTATCTTCGTGATGGAGCAGCCCATAACTGGCGCGGACAGCAAGCCGACCTTCACGCGCAAGATCTATTATTCGGACCTCGAAGGCCGCAAGATCGAGGAGCCGTTCCGCATTACCGGCACCATGAACAAGGATGTCCGTGACGCGTTCGAGCGCGGCTCATCGGTCAGCGTTTTCAACGACGATCTCTACGATGCCACCAAGAAGCTGATGGTGACGGTCGATCCGGTATCCTTCGTCCAGAAGATCTTCGAGCTGGACCTTGCGACCGGCAAGACGCGCACGGTGGCATTGGGCAGCGACGAGTTTGAATACCTGTCGGCAGGCGTCGATCTGGCGACCGGCGAGCCGATGATCAAGGCCAAGGTCGACACCGTCAACAATGAATTCTGGTATATGGTTTATATCAAGGATGCCGCCGGGCAGTGGGTCTACCATGAGCCGTTGAGCTATATGCTGAAAGCGCGCAAGACCTTGAACATCCTGGGTTACGATGCCGATCCGTCCAAACTGATCGTTTCGTCCAACGTCAATTCGGACAAGGCCGCGGTCTACAGCTACGATATCGCCGGCAAGACATTCTCTAATGAGCCCCTGTTCGCCAACGACAGGTACGACGTCACCGATGTCGTCTATCGTTACGATCGGCCGGCAAAGAAGACGATCATCGGCGGCGTGGAACTGGGTGGTCCGGCGTTGACGACCATCTATACCGACGAAAAATGGTCCGAGATCCAGAAGTCGGTCAAGGCCGCCTTCCCTGGCAAACAGGTCAATTTCTCCGTAAACGGCGACACCTATGATGTCGCCGTGGTGACGGTTGAAGCGCCCGATGCGCCGCCGCAATATTACCTCTTCAAGGATGGGAAGCTTCAATCGTTGGGCGGCGAACGGCCGTGGATCGACCCGAAGACCCTAGGCAAGCCTGAGTTCGTGACCTTCACGGCGCGTGACGGTCTGGAAATTCCCGCCTTCATCACATACCCGCCGGGCTGGACCAAGGCACAGGGGCCGGTTCCGCTAATCGTGCTGCCGCATGGTGGTCCCTGGGCGCGCGACTACGCGACCTGGGATGGGTCGGGCTGGCCGCAATTTTTCGCGACGCGCGGCATCGCTGTCATCCAGCCGCAGTACCGCGGATCGGATGGGTGGGGTTCGAAGCTTTGGCTGGCCGGCGACAAGGAGTGGGGCCAGAAAATGTCGGACGACAATGACGACGCGGCCGCATACATGGTGTCGCAGGGCGTCGCCGATCCGAAGCGACTGGCGATCATGGGTTATTCCTATGGAGGGTTCGCAGCCATCGCCGCGTCGGTGCGGCCGAACAGCCCGTACAAGTGCGCCATTGCGGGCGCGGGTGTGTCGAGCCTGCAGCGCATCGGCAACCTGTGGGGCGACAGCCATCTCCAGCGCGACATTCAGGGCGTCACAGTGGCCGGCATGGATCCGATCCGCAATGTCGACAAGGCGAACATTCCGATCATGCTCTATCACGGTGATCACGACCGTCAGGCCGACACCGAGCATTCGCGCATGTTCTTCAATGCCATGAAGGCCGCCGGGAAGGACGTCGAGTACCGCGAAATCAAAGGCATGTGGCACACTCTGCCGTGGCGGACGGAGTGGCATACGGAAACACTGGGGTTGATGGAGAATTATCTCAAAAGCCCGAAGTGTGGACTTATCAAATAAGATTGCTGTAAATATTCAGGGGGATATTGAAGTACAAATGCCCTGCGTGCAAATTTTGCGCGCAGGGTTGTTGTGCTTTTGTAGTACAATACCTGTTGATTGCGGCAAAATCGCCACACAATTATTGATATTATTTTAATGGCGAAATAAAGGGTTTCGGTCTCAACTGTGACGATTTAGTGTCGTTATCAGGTAATTTTTGAGACACCCGGAGTACATCATGTCCCAACCGATCGGACTTTCGCGCCAGTGGCTGCTGGCCGGCACCATTCTGACTTCGCTCGTGGGCTTCGCGCCCGCCATGGCCCAGGACGCACCGCCGGCCGAAACGGCTCCCGCCGAAGCCGCCGATACGGCGTCTGCCGAACCGGCCGACTCGGGCGAATTCGTCATTACCGGTTCGCGTATCAAAGGTAAGGAATACACGTCGGCCGCACCCGTGACCGTCATCACCGCCGAGCGCTCGAGCGCCGCAGGCTTGGTCAGCGCCACCGAAATCCTGCAGAACTCGTCGGTCGCCAACGGCTCGGGCCAGGTCAACTCGACCTTTACCGGCTACGTCATGGACGGCGGCGGCGGCATTAACTCGATCTCGCTGCGCGGCCTCGGCGCCCAGCGGTCACTGGTCTTGCTCAACGGCCGCCGCATGCCGCCGGCTGGCGTCAGCGGCACGGTCGGCGCCGTCGACCTGAACACCATCCCCGACTCGGCGGTCAACCGTTATGAAATTCTGAAGGACGGCGCGTCGTCGATCTACGGTTCGGACGCCGTCGCCGGCGTTGTCAACGTCATCACGCGCAAGAACTTCGAAGGCCTGGAGCTCGATGCCACGACCCGCATCTCGCAGCACGGCGGCGGCGACACCTATAACCTGGCCGCAATCTGGGGCAAGTCGTTCGACAAGGGCCACCTGATGGTCTCGGCCAGCGCCTACGAGATGGAGGCGCTGACGCAAGGCCAGCGCGACAACTTCGACTGCCCGCAGGACTACATCTATAATGAAGACGGCACGCGCGCCGACCTGGTGACGACCCGTGCGGGTGAGACCGGCTACAAGTGCTGGGGCAATACGGTCGGTGGCGTGGTCATCAACAACACCTATTTCCGCGAAATCCGCCCGGGCGCGACGGCTTCGGTCGGCGGCGCGCTGGTCAACGGCTGGTTTGGCCCGGTTCCTTTCCAGGCGCGTGAAATGGACCCGACGTCGGATGATGACGTCACCATCATCTCGCCGGTCAAGCGCTTCACCCTCTTCGCCCAGGGCGAATACCGCCCGGACTGGGCCAACGGCGCGGAACTCTACAGCGAACTGCTGATCAACCGCCGCGAGTCGGAACAGCGCGGGGTACGCTATGTCTTCCCGTACTATGGTCCGGATTCGCCGAACAATCCGTTCGGTACCGGTTCGCAGTATGATCAGAACAATGACTTTAACGGTCCCCAAGGCGGCGCCTACGTCTATCCCTACTTCCTGACGCCGTCCAACGAGTCGCAGGAAATCAACGTTTACCGCGGCGTGTTCGGGGCCAAGGGCGATTTCCACAACTGGTCGTGGGACGCGTACATCTCGCACTCGCTCAGTGACGGCAAGTATCTGAATGACGTGGTGCCGCAGGACCGACTGTTCGCTGGTATCGGCTTTAACGAGAACACGTTTGAGCACGTTCCGGTCTGTCAGGGCGTGCCGGCAGGGTGCGTGCCGCTGAACCTGTTCACCCAGGACGCTCTGTTTAACGGCACGCTGACGGACGCCGAACGCAACTACTTCTTCGTCCAGGAAGAGGGCAAGACGACCTACACCCAGACCATCGCCGAAGCGACCATGACGGGCGACCTGTGGCAACTGCCGGCCGGTCCGCTGGGCGCCGCCTTCGGCGTCAGCGTCCGCCGCGACGAGATCAAGGACACGCCGGGCGAATTCTCGCGCACCAGCAATTCCTGGGGTTCGTCGAGTGCCGGCATCACCGAAGGTTCCGACAGCGTAGCCGAAGCCTTCTTCGAACTGGAAGCGCCGATCCTTGCCGGCAAACCCTTCTTCGAAGACCTTAAGATCAACCTATCGGGCCGCTTCTCGAACTATGACAGCGTCGGCAGCGCCACGACTTACAAGGTCGGTTTCAACTGGGCGCTGAACAACACTCTGCGCCTGCGTGGTACACACGGCACCTCGTTCCGCGCGCCAGCCCTGTACGAAATGTACCTCAACGAACAGACCGGCTTCTACAGCCAGCGCGCCGTCGACCCGTGCATTAACTGGGGTGGCACCAGCGAGAACGGAACGCCGAACAAGAGCCAGACCGTACGCGACAACTGCGCGGCGGAAGGCATCCCAGACGACTATGATGGCATCGGCACCGGCCAGGGCGCGTCGGCCATGATCTTCTATTCGGGCAGCAAGGACCTGAACCCGGAAGAGTCGCAGGCCTCGACGCTCGGCTTTATCCTGACGCCGCCCAACACGGGCTTCAAGATCGCCGTCGACTGGTTCCGCATCAATGTCGAAAACCAGATCCTCAGCACCGGCCCCGGCGTGGTTGGCGCCTGCTATGGTCAGGAAACCTATCCGAACAACGGTTTCTGCGACCTGTTCGAGCGTGATGAGCACTTCAACATCACGCTCATCGACGCCAGCTATCGCAACATCCCGAGCGAGCTGACCAGTGGTTTCGACATCACGGCCTCCTATACCCGTGAATTCAACCTCGGCACGCTGACGCTCGACTTGCAGTCGACCTACACCAAAGAGTCCAAGACCCAGCTGTTCCCCGGTGACACCGTCATCGACTACAATGGCACGATCGCGGATCCGAAATGGGTCAGCAACCTGCAGACTCAGTTCAAGCACAAGGACTGGCAGTTCTCCTACACCCTCAACTATGTCGGCGAGTCGTCGAACATGGGCTACCGCGAAGAAGATGGTGTCGTGACGACCACCTATGTCGCGAACAAGATTAACATCAACTCGACCGACGCCTGGGTCACGCATGACCTGACCGTCAAGTACAACGCCAAGGACTGGACGATCACCGTTGGCGTCGTCAACCTGACCGACGAAGAGCCGCCGATCCTCAGCTACGGCGACAACACCGGCTCGCCGGCGCGTCTGGGCAACTATGCCTTCTCGAGCCAGTATCAGTCGGGCTACCTCGGCCGTCAGGCCTACTTCCGCGTTTCGAAGAGCTTCTAATAGCTTTTTACAATTAACGCGTCAGAACGGCGGTCCCCAAGGGCCGCCGTTTTTGCATCGCGCTTATGGAACTGAATGCGGGGCGGCCCTACCGGTGCCGGGGTTCGACAGCAACCGGGTCCTATCGCTGCACATCCTGTTCGCCTTTCGGCCGGGCGACGTCCGCGATGGCGTTGACTACGGACTGCAGATCCGCGCGCTCTTCAGTACCTTCATCGCCGCTGACCAGCATGGCCACTGGGCCGGCCTCGCGGACCCTTTGCCGCAGCCGTTCGAACATGTGTTCCGCGACCTCCCTTTCCCCGTTTTCGAACAGTTGCAGCGCCTTGGCGATGGAATCCCGGGCGTCGGCCTCCAGCGCCGCAAGGGGGCTTTCCTCGGCTGCGTCTGGGAATGGCGTTTTGGAAGGTGACGGCTGCGAACTGTCGATCACTCGGTTAGGCATGGTCTCGGGTACTCTGGATGTCTTGTCGCTATGTTAGCGCTCTATGTAATCAGCTGCCGGCGCAGGGCTTCGGCGACGGCCTGGGTGCGGTTATTGGCGCCAAGCTTGCGTGTGGCGGACTTCAGGTAAGTGTTAACGGTTTCAACGGAATAGTCTTCCATCCGGCCGATCTTCTCGCTGGTCAGTCCGCCGGCGGCGCGTTCAAGGCAGCGCAGTTCTCCGCGCGTCAGGCGCAGGGCAGTGTTCAGCGTATCGAGGGCAGGGGCCGAGACTTCAGCGTGGAGGTAGAGGGCGAAGGCCTTCAAAAGAGCGCAGTGGTCATCCGAAAGGGGCGTGTCGCTGATGACCGCAACGGATCCCAATATCTTCCCCGAATGCGCTAAAAGGATGATTGTGCGTTCGGAAATGCCATACCGGCGCAGCAGGTCGAGTACGGCGTGACCATTACGCCGTGCCTGATGGGTGGCAAAGGCTTCACTGTCGCGGCTGACCGGGCGGCCTTGCCGGAGCATCTCGAACAGGGGGTCAATGTCGCTAAGCCTGCAGGCAAAATATTCGGCCATATAATCGGGTGGAAAGTCGCTCAGCAAAAGCGTCCCGGAGCCAGGGCCGTAGTCCCGCAGGTTGACGCCGGAAATCAGGATATTGCGAAAGGGAACAATGCGCTTTATGGCCTCAATAAGCTTGAAACCTTCATGTGCCGGTGTCAGGTGAATCGCGTCAAGCGCCTCCAGTGTCGCTTGAGCGGGTTGGCCGGCACTGATCCTGGCGAAACTTCCCATATGTCCACTCCCAGAATTGGGACAACAGTTGTCCTCGGGGGTTAATATGAGGTTACAGTGACCTGGTGGGATTCAACAATATGTCAGGAACCAACTGGCGACGTTTGGATGGTGTTGATAAGTTTGCGCAAGCGTTTGCATTAACGACCTTTTCATGGCTGGACGACAACATTGCGCCGTAGCCGGAAACACCCATGGAAAAGACAGCTCTCATTCTGGAAGACAGTACGACCCAGGCCTTGATTATCTCGCGAATGATCGAAGCCCGTGGCTGGACAACGCAGCACTTCTCGGAAGTTCGCGAAGCGTCCGAGGCGCTGACGCAGATGCAGGTCCACGCGCTTTTTCTCGACGTCTTCGTCAACCAGCACAATACCCTTCTGCACATCGACCGTTTCCGCAAGCTGGCGCCCAATGCGCCCATCGTGCTGATGACGGCGGGCAGTCGCCACGAAGCCATTGACGATACCCTGCGTAATGCCCGCAAGACGGGTGCTGAACACGTGCTGCGTAAGCCCTTTACCGACGCCTTGCTGGCCAATGTACTCGATGCCCTTTCTCAGGATGCCGCGGCGGGCAGCGTGCGTAAACACGTCTTGGTCATAGATGACAGCCGGACGGTGCGCATGATTGCCGCCAAGGCGCTGGAAAGCGGAGGATACCGCGTGTCGCAGGCTGGATCGATGGAGGAGGCCTTTGCCGACGTCGATATCGCGCACGTCGACCTGGTATTGTGCGACGTCTTCATGCCTGGCATGGGCGGGCTCAAGGGTATGCGGATGATCAAGGCGACCTGGCCCCGGGTTCGTCTGATTTCGATGTCGGGTGGTCTTGAGGACAAGGTCACGGACCAGGATGCACTCAACGCAACGCGTAAGTTCGGGGTTGATGCTCAGATCAAGAAGCCTTTCGCAGCGCACGACCTGCTGGATGTCGCGGAACTGGTGCTGGGGAACGCGGCCTGATCCTTTTGTATATCGCTAGCCGAACACAGTACTCAGGCCGAGGATTTCGGGATCCGTGGCGGTGATGCGATAGACCGGAATGTCCTTCACATAGCTGGAGACGCGGCCCTTGTCATAGAAGCGGCGCGCGAAGACATCGTGGTCGAACAGGGTGTCGAGGAGGGTCAGGTAGCTACCCGTCAGGTAAACCCCGCCGCGCGCCCCCACGGTCAGGGCGAAGTCCGACGCCACGCCGGCATAGAGTTCGGTCTGGATGCGGATGGCTTCCAGCGCGCGGGCATCATGACTGTAGGCAAGGGCCAGGATTTCTTCAGGCAGGGGGGTATTGGCCTCATCACCGGCCATGAGACACAGGCAGTCCCACAGCTCGACCAGGCCCGCCGACGACACCCCGCGTTCGCACGACACGTGGTCGTACTTCTTCATGAGCAGTTTCAGGATCTCAATTTCCTGTTCCGTGCGCGGGGCGAAATCCGAATGCCCCCCTTCACCGTGCGTCACATTCCAGCCGCCACGTCCGTCCGGCGACAGAAAGGCGCCGCCGAGGCCGGATGTCGGACCGACGACGGCGATGACGTGCTCCGGATGCTGGTCCTTGCCGCAGACCTTGACGCGCTCATCGTGTTCCAGCACCGGCACCGCCAGCGCCTTGGCGACGAAATCGTTGACCACGCTCAGGCGCTGGACACCCAGCAGGTCAGCGATCTGGCGGCGATGCAGGGAAAAGCCGTAGTGGACGAGATCGAGCTTGCCATCGACTTCCCAGCCCGAAGTGGAAAAGGCAGCACCGGAAATCTGAGGGTCGCCGTTGTCGGCCAGAAAGCCGCAGACCGCATCCTCGAAGTCCTCGACACTGGCGCAGGCGTAGATGCCGGTTGCCACCGGGCGCTGTCCTGCGTCGGCCAAAGCCAGCTTCAGGTAGGAGCCATTGCTCAGGTCGCCCAGCAACACCTTGGTCATCGTGCCAGTCCTTGTCATAGTTAACGGATCTCAGTATGGCCGTATTCGGGTTAAGAGGGCGTTTCATTGCCGCACGCACTTCGATTTTCGTTCAGATTGTAATGCCTCCGCTAAAATTAATGATCACTCAACTATAAGCCGTCATGCTTGCACGGTGGAGTGCAGCAATGTCTGTTGAAATGCCTAGCGAAACCGCCCTTCCAGGGATTGCGGCGGATCAGAATGGACGGCTTTTCCTGACTCTGTTACAGGACGACGCCGCCGACATCATTGAGAGACTGCGGGAAACCCACGCGGACGCGATGGGGCGCGCCTACCTGTTGCGTCTCGACCTTTTTGCCGAACGCCTGGGCAATAAGTGGGACAGCAAACGCGACCTTATTTTCGATCATCTGAAAACGGCTTTCGAGCGCCGGTTCCCGGAGCCGGATTGGTGCATTCGGATCAATGACGAGTCCTTTCTTGCGGTCATCCTGACGCTTGGCGAGCACAAGGGAGCGCTGAGTGCGGCTGAGTTATGGTACACGGCCGGCCAGTTTTTCATCGGAGATGTTTCCAAGGTGCGTCCGGCTCTGTTCGAAGCCATCGCCGATGACGTCGACCGGATGCGCATCATTCCCATCGACCTGACCAACTATTTCGACCGAGCCGAAGCCCGCCCTTTCCGGGATGCCGGTCGCCCCCTGCCATCCGCGACCGAGGAGGTCTCGGCGCGCGGTTCCGTCGCCGTCGGTACGGCCACGGCGATAAGGCGCCCGGGCGCGACTGGCGGCACGCTGATGACGGTGGCCGGACGCAGCCTGCGCGTCGCCAGTTCCGCTGAGCCGGTCTTCGAAATGAAGAAGCTGACCATGATCGGCCACCGGCTGGAACCGGTCGTGACCGATGCCATCGGCAATGTGTCGCTCGATGCCCGCGCCGTCGCCGCACTCGATTGGGGGGATCGCGAACAGGTCGACATCGCCAGTATCGAACAGGGGCTGAAGGTCCTACAGATGCGGTCGCCCGAGCAGCGCAAGCTCATCATGATCGTGCCGGCTGCCTTTTCGACGTTTTCAAGCGCGCGGGCGCGCGGGCGCATCACCTCGGCCGTGTCCCAGGCCGCGCAGGAAATGGGGCTGAAGGTACTGTATGAGGTCCGTCAGCTCAATGGCGTGCCGCCCGGCCGCGTCTCGGAAATCACAGGCATGCTGAAGCCCTTCTGCATGACCGTTGTTGGACACGCCGGCGCCGATATCAAGGCCATTGCTGCCCTGAAAGGCTGCGGCTTGGCTGGGGCTGCCGTCGACTACGACGGCCACCGGCGCGACGACAGCGCGCTTGAAGTCTATCTGTCCAGCATCAGCAATACGGCGAAATCCACCACCGGCGCCTGCATGATCCATGGCTTCGATACCTTGCGCCAGATGGCGACGGCGCGGCTGGCCGGCGTGACCCACGCCAGCGTAAAATCCTCGGGCCTCGTCACGACGCGGAAGTAGCGGGCGAGCCATCGCCGAAAAAGCGCGGCATCATCGCCAAATCATCACGGAAACCTGACGGAAACAGGCGCGTCGCCGCGCCGGTATCAGAGCACATCTCGCTGCGAACGCTTTGTTTGTCGCGATGTTTAAGCGGAAAGCCGCATACACGTTTTCCGCACATCGCTATTGCAGGAGATAGCCGATGTTCCGTACCCTGTCGTTTGGTCTATATATGACCACAAGTACCTTGGCCCTGATGTCCTCACCGGCACTCGCCCAGGACGAGACCATTACACGCCAGGCGGCCGATGCCTTCGGGGAGCAGATGGGGGTCGATAGGGTCGGCCTCTATAACGAAGCGCAGGTCAGGGGCTTCGACCTGCAGCAAAGCGCGGCCTATCGCATCGACGACCATTACTTTGTCCGCGCCACCGGATTGTCCGAATCGATCATGGGGGGCTTGAGCGTCAAGGTCGGGGCCTCGGCCGCGGGCCTGTCCCTGCCTTCGCCATCGGGCGTGGTGGTTTACCGCCTGCGAGAGCCGGACAGCAAAAACGGGGTGAAGGTCAATGCGGGCTTCCGCGATTTCGCGACCGTGCACACCGAAGCCGAGACGACGCTGGTCAGCGGAGACGGCAAGCTGGCCATGGTCGGCACCGTGATCGCGGAACCTTTCAACAACTCATCCGCCGGCCAGGGTGGCGCGGTCTACGATGCTGGCGCCGTCATTGCCTGGCGGCCGGACAGCCGCTCGCACATCCGCCTGTTTGGCGCCTATCAAAAACGCGATTTCGATGGCAATTTCATCGTCATCCCGTCCAGCGACCTGGAGCCGCCACCCTTGCCGCGTACGACGAATTTCGCGCCTGACTGGTCAAAGGCCACCTATCGCGACACCAATGCGGGCGTTCTCTACGACGGTGACTTCGGAAACTGGCTGGTCGGCGCCTCCCTGACATATTCTGGTTTCGGTGGAGAACGAACGGACGTCGCTGTGTTGGTGACAGACGGCGAAGGCAACACCGTGCGCACGATCTATTATTGCCCGCCCCAGGACTCTTACGCCACTGCCGCTGAGGTCAAGCTGACGCGGCGCATCGTCACCGGGGCCTTCCGTCACGATGTCGGTATAGCCCTGCGGGCGCGGTCCTCCGGCACAGACCTGGTGCAGCCGCTAGGCATAGATGGCGGGTCATTCAATATCCGCGAGCGGCCGGCCGACGGCCCCACGCCAGTCCTGCCGGACACGGGGCCTACGGGGGACGACTCCGTCGAACAGACCATGGTGAGCCTGACCTATAACCTGGCCTGGGCTGACAGGCTCGATCTGCGCCTCGGGGCACACCAGTCGCGCTATGACAAAACAACGCAACAACCGGGCGCTGTTTCAGCACAGCAACGGTCACAGGATAACTGGCTTTATAACGCCTCGGCCCTGGTGCGGGCGAGCCAGCGCTTGCGCTTGTTCACCAGCTATGTCACCGGCCTGGAGGAAAGCGGCGTGGCTCCGGCCTCGGCAGTCAATCGCGGCGAGGTGCTGCCACCGGTCGAGGCGAAGCAATGGGAGGCCGGAGCTTCCTACGATTTGCGCCCTGGCTTGACCCTGATCGCCGCCTATTTTGATATTACCAAGCCGGTCGCGGGTCTGAGAAGTGATGGCCGCTACGATCTGGTTGGCGATGTCCGCCACTCCGGTTACGAAGTGTCGCTGTCGGGACGCGTGACTCCGGCCACCAATGTCGTCGTGGGGGCAGTGCTGCTGCGGCCGCGCCTGTCGGGCCAACCGGTCGACAGCGGCCAGTCGCTGGATATACCGCCGGGCGTGTCCTACACGAACACCACGGTCAACGTAGAGCACCAGTTCAGCAATGGCTGGAGCGTTGACGGCCAGCTCTTGTTCGAAGGCCGGCGGCGGATGACGCCTGTCAGCCGCACCGAAGTGCCGGGCGTGACCTTCCTGACGCTCGGGGCGCGCTATGATTTCCGGATCGCCGACCGCCCGGTCACGGGCCGCTTCCAGGTTGTCAATGCCCTTGACCAGAAAGGCTATTACGCTACGCCGTCGTCGGCGCTTGCTCCCATCTGGTCGCGGACTTGGCGGCTGGCGTTCAACACGGCGTTTTAGCCGGTGCGCTGAAGTGCTACTGTCGGCGCAGGGTCATCAGGGCGATGTTCGCCTCATTGCCCGACCGGTCAATCATAACGATGTGGCCTGTGCGTTCGTCCACTTCGATTTCAGCGGGGGCAGGCTTGCCGGCGGGCAATCGCGCGATTTCGCGCACGCTGCCATCCCAATTGACGTTGACGACGCGGGCGCCCGACACTTGGACGATTCCCGCGCTGGTCACCGCATAGGCACCCGAAGGGCGCCGAACGGCGGTTCTTATGGCTGTCACCGCGTTGTCGCTCAGGGCAAGCCGGTAGAAATACGGATCGTCGCTTTTCAAGCCAACTGCCTGGCTCTGACCGGTGGACAAGGCCTCCCACCGGTCACCCAGTTGCGCGTGACGGCGCGCCGGTCCGCTGGCAGAGACTTCCATCACCTGCCAGCCCGTGGCCGAGCGGCCGAGATAGAGCAGGCGCTCGGTCCCTGTCAGGTAGACAGGATCGGCCTTATCGCCAGCGTCGTGTGTCAGTTGGACCGGTGGCCGCCCGTCTGTCCCGATCGTGAAGATTTGCGGCGTGCGTTCGACAATGGCTACGAAGGTTATGGTATCGCCCACGCGCGCCCAGTTCGGCTCGTGCAGATAGCTTGACGCCATGTGGGTCAGTTGGCGCGTGCGGCCGTTTTCGAGCAGCCACAGTTCGACGCCGCCTGACTGGTTGGATACGAAGGCCACCTGGCCCTGTGGGCCTATTGCAGGCGACCAGCTGTCGGCGGTCATCGAGGTCGTGGGCAACTCGCCGCCAAGCCAGGTGAGGTCGCTGCGCGGATGATAGATTTCAACGGCGAGCTGGTTCATGCCGGCACTGCCGATCTTGGTGATGGCCGCAGTCCCAAGGCTGACGCGGCGGGGTTGTCCACCGTTGACCGCAACCGACCAAAGGCCCCAGTCGCCGCCGCGGTTCGACGTGAAGAAGATATCGCGACCATCGGACGACCAGGCGACGCCGTGCGCCTTCCAGCCGTCATTCGTCAGGGCACGGACATTGGCCAAACGATCTGGCTCTAGTTCACCGCCCTGCGCGCGCAGGTCACCCACCATAAGGTCGTCGACGCCCCACGAAACGGTGCGGCGGAACAGGATGCGTTTGCCATCTGGCGACAGGATCGGGTCCATGTCGCCGTGCGAGGTTGGTGGAGGCGCTGTCATCGCCGTCTTCCGACGCGTTTCGAGATTGAACTGGTAGACCAGCCGCTGGTCGGCGTTCGGGGCGGCATCCGAATAGACGAGGTTCGAGCGGCCGGCCCAGGAGACCCTGCCGACACGGTTTGGGTCGCACGACGTCACAAGGGTTTCGGTCATGGTGATCAGGTCCAGCGTGACGATATCGCAGCGCGCGTCGTCGACCCTGACGAAAGCCAGAGCCTCTCCGTCGTCGCGCCACCCCGGCCACCACTCATGCGCAGGAGCATTGGCCACGGCGCGTAAACCCGTGCCATCCACCGACTTAATATAGATATCCCATGAGCCATCGCGGCCAGCCTTGGCGTAAGCCAGCCGGCGGCCATCCGGCGCCATGGCCGGGAAGCTTTCCACGCCGGGTTCGGACGTCAGTGGACGAACCTCTTCGCCTTGCCAGTTCGATGGGCGCAGAGACACATAGACGCCGGCGGCGATGACCACCGCCAGCGCTGCGACCGCAGCGGCGATCAGAAGATTGCGTTTTGCGGGAAGATTGTTGCCAGGCGGTGGTGCCATCGGAATCGCTTCGGGCTTTGCGGCGGGCGCCGCGACCTCCCGGGCGGGTTCGGCTGGCGCCTTCAGGCAGTAGCCGACGCGCGGAATGGTATCGATGCTCAGTTCGGGGTCGGCGGCCAGCGCCCGGCGGATCTGCGCGACGCAGCGATTGAGCGCGCCGTCCGTGACGATCCGCCCGTCCCAGCAGCGATCGATGAGCATATCGCGGCTGACCGTACGCCCAATATACTCGTGAAAAACGACCAGCACCTTCATGCAGCGCGGTTCGAGCGCGGTGGCGCCATCGGGGCCGCTGACCTCAAGCGTGCTGGGGGTGATCGTCAGCTTGCCCAACCGCATCGCCGGCAGGTCGGCGAGGCGGATGCCCGTTTCCATTTGGAGGCGAGACAGGACGTTCATGGCAACAATCTATGGGATATTCGGCAAGGTGCCAAGCCACGCAATATCGGGTCCCCCAAGGTCTGGCAGGCGGCAAAAAGGACCCCCTGCCGGTCTGTGGAGGCAGGGGGCCATCAGTTGAGACAGATCGCAAGCCACCGCAAACGCGGGAATTGCGAAGCGGGTGCACGGGAGACGGTCTGCACCCAGGACCGTTTGAGACGCGGCGCATCCGGATACGCCGCAAGGGTTTGATACAGACAAAGCTGGGCGGGCACGTGTCGGACCACAGGATTTTTTCGTGATGGAAACGTGATGGCGGTTTGGGCCGGCATCGGAGTATGCGGTCTGAAACGCCTTATCCTGCTTGGGATGTAAACACGAAAAGCGCGTCTTATCCGCCGCATGGATTAAACATATTTAATCCATGATCAGCGCTGAACGACACCGGTGGCGGCGATACGGCGTGGGCGAATTGCCACTGCCTGCTTCACGGCCGTTTGCGCGCGGCCTGACCGTCGGGCAGACGGACGCAATAAGGGCTCCACTCGCCGCGCGGCGTCGGGTAATCGGTCGAGATATAGTGCGCGCCCGATGCCAAGGCCTTTTTAAACCGGCTAAGGTCGTTCGTGCGGGCTTCGGTGGTGGAATCATCGGCGCGGGTGCGGACAATAAAACCGGCCTTCACGGCTGCCCGAATGCGGTCGAACTGTTTGACCGGGTCGTTTATCGTGAAATAGGCGGCATGGGCTGCATCCTCGCCGACCGAATTGACGAAGACCGGCAGGCCTTCCAGCGACGCATGGCCGCGCATATAGATGTCCACCTTCTTCGGGCTTTCATCCAGCGCGAAGAAGGCCTTGCCGCGCGCCGCTTCCAGCGCTGGCCAGCCACCGGCCAGCGCGCCTTCGCGCAAGGTCTTGTGGCCGCCGCGCACATCGTCCGGCGTGATCAGCCGGTCCTCACCAAAGACCGAGCGAATCTCGGCATCAAGCGCGTCGAATGCCGTGGCGTCGTAGTCGAGCGCCTTGACGCCGCCCGGCACATTCGGTCCGCCGTCCTTGGCGTTCATCATGATCAGGATCGGCACGTGGCGCGGATGCGCATCCGACCAGGCGCGGATCGTCTTCAGGCACTGGATCAGGGTCGCGCAATGGCTGCGGACATCGACGTCGGGAATATGCAGCACCTTATAACCCGGCGCGTCCATGCCGGCGGTATCATAGGGCTGGCCGCTCACCTTCGGCAGCAGAGGCGTGGCATAGCGGTCGCCTTCGGGGTCGTAGAGGACGTCGATCTCGAGCTGGCGCATGCCGAGATCGAGCTGTTGCGCCAGCGGCAGGTGGCTGTAGTCAAGCGATCGCGCGCTGTCTTCGGAACGTGCGTGGATCATGGCCAGTTCCTGAGGCGGAATGGCGCGCTTGTAGCTATTGTGCGTCCCGACGGCCTGGACGTCGGTCATCTTCAGGCCGGCCGGCGCGTCGGGCTCCAGCGACTGGGCGGCGGCAGGCCCGGCCAGGAGCGTGAGGAAAAGCGGGCAGGCGCGCTTCATGGAGAGCTTCCCTGAGGTAATATGGTGTAGCGCCGATACCACCCCAAGATGACAAAATGACATCGATCGACAGCCGTGAGCGACTTAAGGCCACGATTCAAAAATCCTTAACACGATTGCAACGCCGGCTTCACAATTGACACCTACCGGCCACCCGATGCCGCCCACCTCCCGTCACGGCGGCCATGGGGAACCACACATGTCCAAATCCACCAACCTTCTGCTGGCAGGTACCGCGCTCGGTGTGACCCTGTCGCTCCTGGCGCCCGCCGCCCTTGCTCAAGACGCCGATACCGCCGCCAAGGCGTCTGACGGCGATGCCTCTGAAGTCGTCGTGCGCGGCTTCCGCCGCTCGCTGGGCGCCGCCCGCCTGGCCAAGAAGACCGCCGACATCACCTCGGACACCATCGTGGCCGAGGACATGGCCAAGTTCCCCGACCTGAACCTGGCGGAGTCGCTGCAGCGTCTGCCGGGCGTCGCCATCAACCGCGAAGGCGGCGAAGGCCGCCGTGTATCTTTGCGCGGTCTCGGCCCCGACTTCACCCGCGTCCAGCTGAACGGCATGGAAGTCCTCGGCAATGTCGACTCGCCAATGGACAGCCGCGGCCAGACCTCGCGTGACCGTGCGTTCGACTTCAACCTGTTCGCCTCGGACCTGTTCAGGAAGGTCGACGTCAGAAAGTCGTTCTCGGCCGAACAGGACGAAGGCGGCATGGCCGGCACGGTCGGCCTTTATACCGCTAAGCCCCTCGACTACCGCCACGGCTTCAAGGGCGCGGCCTCGCTCCAGGCTGGCACCAATTCCGCCACGGAAGACTTCCAGCCGCGCGGCGCCCTGATGCTGTCCTACAACTGGGACGACAAGTTTGGCGCATTGATCTCGGTCGCATACGGCAAGCGCCAGACCGAAGAGCAGGGCTACAACACCTACGGCGCCGGCATCCAGAAGGCGCTGGCGGCCAACGTCACCAAGCTGAGCGCCGCTGACCAGGCCAAGGCCATGAACGGCGAGCTGGTCTTCCAGCGTGGCAACCGCCTGTCGGTCTGGGGTTCGGAGCAGGAGCGCCTGGGTGTCACCGCCGCCATCCAGTGGCGTCCGGCCGAAAACATGACCTTCACGCTCGACCACCTGCACGGCGAATTCACCAATGACCGCGACGAACTGCACCTGGCGACGCGCGCTTCGGTAGGTTCGACCGTCCTCGGCACCGCCATGAAGCATTCCGGCATCCCGGCCAGCGCCCAGCAGCCGCCGTCGCTCAACAGCATCAAGTACGACCAGTACAATTCCATCGTCTATGCCGACGTCGACAATACGGTCTTCGCCACTGAAACCCGCCGTCAGCGCGCCGAGAATATCTTCAACCAGTTGGTCCTGACCGGCGACTGGCAGGTGACGGACAGGCTGAACGTCAACGGCCACATCGGCCGCGAGAAGTCGGAATATAACCTGCCCTATTCCGACAAGTTCTACATGGAAGCCTTCGGCGGCCTGGTCACCGACTACACCCAGGACCCGTACTACGCCTACAATACCTATAAGTGGAACACGACGGACGCGAACAACTACCGCGCCCACGAAATCGACTTCTCGTCGACCTTCCAGACGACGGAACTCGACAATGCCGAGATCAATGTCGCCTATGCCTTCAGTGACAATTTCACGCTGAAGGGCGGCCTGTCGAACCGCGGCTTTAAGAACTCGGGCAGCTCGTACACTAATGATGACGTGCTGAAGGCGGAGTGGGAAAATGGCACCTGGGGCAGCCGTCCGGACGACAAGGTCAACGCCTATGCCGTCCTGTTCACCGACCACGACGACCAGGACTGGATCATCGCCGACTTCGACCGCGCCCTGCAACACTACGGTGTCACCCGCACGGTGAACAAGGTCGTCGCCAACGACTACAGCGTCGAAGAAGACACCAATGCCGGCTACCTCCAGCTCGATTTCAAGGGCACCTTGTTCGGCAAGCCGGTGCGCGGCAATGCCGGCCTGCGCGGCTATGAGACCGAACTGACCTCGACCGGCTTCATGAACGTCAAGGGCGTGACCACGCCGGTGACGGTCCAGAAGTCCTATTCGGGCACCCTGCCGGCCTTCAACGCCGTTCTGGAAATCTCGGACAGCTTCCAGATCCGTGTCGCCGCCGCCCAGAACCTGAACCGCCCGACGCTCACAGCCTACGCTCTGAACGGTACGGTCAGCAATGACACCACGACCAACACGATCACCGTCAATGCCGGCAACCCGAACCTGAAGCCTTATACGTCGGATGAGTTCGACCTGTCGGGCGAATGGTACTTCGGCAGCGTCGGCATGATCACGGCCGGCGTCTTCAGCAAGAAGATCGACGGCTTTATCGTCAGCAAGAAGGTGACCAACGTCTCTTACGAGTCGACCGGACTGCCGGACGGTCTGGCCGCCGGAGTGACCGCCAGCAGCAATGTCAACGAGTACACCCGCCCGGTCAATCTGCGCGAAGCCGAACTGAGCGGCATCGAGCTGAGCGGCCAGACGGACTTCTTCTTCCTGCCGTCGCCGTTCAACAATCTGGGCGTGGTCACCAACCTGACCCTGGTCGACTCCCAGACGACCAATACGGTTCAGGGTGTCGAGGAAGAGGGCGCCTTGTGGGGTATGTCGGACGTCAACGCCAACATGACACTCTATTACGAAACCTCGAAGTGGGGCGCGCGCGTTTCGTCGAACTACCGTTCGGACTATACGATCGATGGCGGTGGCTTCGAAGACACCACCTATGTCGACGCGGCGGCCTTCTATCAGCTGACGCCGAAGATCCGCCTAACGTTTGATGCCATCAACCTGACCGACGAGCGCGAAGTCCAGTATAACAGCTTCTGGCCGAACAGCGGCTCCAAGGGCGCGCGCCGCCTTTGGAACACGACGACCAGCGGCTCAACCTACTTCTTCGGCGTGAATATGCAGTTTTAAGCGAGGGGGCGGTTTGCAAGAACCGCCTTCCGTAAACTCGAAACCCCCGAAGCCTGGCTTCGGGGGTTTCTTTTTATTTCACACATATGAACACCGGATTGGAATAGAACCACAGGTCCGGCCACGGGTTTTCACCGATCGGATCAGGCTGTGGCTCAAGCTCATTCGTGGACGTGCCGCGCAGACGCAGATAGCCGTCATGGGTGGCCTTGAAGCTGTAGGACAAGGTAAGGGTTTCGCCATTGCGCCTCCAGTCGTCGGCGGAGAAACGTTTGATGACTCGGGTGGTCGGATTGCGGTCGGCATTTGTGGTGGTCTTGCCTGTAAGGTCGCCCATGATCAGGTCGACGCGCCTGACCTGCGGATGATCGCCATGCGCATTGGCGCCTTCAGGATCGCGGATGGTGATAGACACCCTCACAGTCCGGCCGGCCTTGACGGTTGCCGTTCCGCCGATTCCCGCCCCGGCCACGTCGATATTCAGTGCGCTGATCAAATCACCTGTGGCGACGAAGATGCGGCCGTGGCGCAAACTGTCCATGATGTCGTCAGCCTCGGGACGGGCCAGAACATAAGTCTTGGCGTACTGGCCGGGCCAGAAGTCTTCGCCGCCATCCGCCACATTGCGGTGCGAATCCGACGTCGCCGTGATCCAGAAGCGTCGGCCTTCGCCGAGAAACGAGTCCCACACGCCGCCAACCGTGGCCGTCATGGCGTCGAAGCCGCCGAAGGTGGGTGAATGAACGTAGTAGCCGCGCTTGCGCAGGGTTTCCGGCGTGACGTTCGGTTTAAGCGATGTCCCCTGGTGGCCGGGCGCGCCTTCCATGCCGATCGCGACTTCGGGCGCCGCGTCATTCCAGGCGCGCAGTTCGCGCGGCGTATGGCCGTGATAGTCGGTGACGCCCTTTGCCGAACGCGACGGATGATTGGCGAAGACCAGCGGCCGGGGCGAGAGCCCGCGCATCTCGACCAGGGCCAGCAGCATCTTTGCCGTGTCGTCGCGCGCCGGGTCTTCGACTTCGTCGGCGGCATACCGGCTTTCCAGCGACCGCAGGGTCTCGCCCTCGGCAGGCGTCATGGGCATGATCAGGCTGGAGTGGTCGCCGCCCGGTGTGTCAAGCTCCATGCCGTGGAACTGGATGACCTCGGGCACCGCTGCGCGCGACGCCAGGAGTTCCGGATACTGTTGCTCAAAGCGCTGGCGCGACAGGCCGAACCCGCCGTGGTCGATGGCGACCAGCCAGCTGAGGCCAAAGCTCCGCGCCATTTCTGCGTTCTTCGCCAGTGGATAGATACCGTCGGCGCCCAGCCTGTAGACGCCGTCGACATAGCGGCCGGAATAATGGCTGTGGACGTGGTGATCGCCCGCCAGCCACCGGCGGTCTGCGCTCCCGGCGGCTGTTGCAAGCAGGAGTGCAGCGGCGATGGCCGGCGACAGGAAAAGACAGGAACGCATCCGGAAACCTTCATTCGTTTACCGGGGTCCGATACTGTGGGGTGGTGACAGGGATATTACAGCGTACTTAACGGAATAATTTCAGAAATAAAATTTCTGAACATGTCCGCTGCAGCTTTGAAATTCGTCTTGATCTTAGGGACAGTCGACGGACCACATGCGTAGTTTGACAGAGATGCTTGAAAAGGCCAGGCGCGCTGTCCTGAGGAAAGGCGTCCTGACCCAGGACGCTGACGACCTCATACAGGAAGCGTTTTTGCGCGTGCAGGCCTACGAGCAAACAGAAGTCGTCAAGTCGCGCGAAGCCATGCTGGTGACAACGGCCGTAAATCTCTCGCGCGACAAGGCGCGGCGGCGCAAAGCTTCGCCCTTTGTCGACATAGCATCCGACTTCATGCCCGTGCCGGACGATGCGCCATCCGCCGAAGAGGCCATGCAAGCCCAGGCGAAACTGCGCAGGATGGCGGTAGGGCTGGATAGGTTGCCGGAACGCACGCGGCGTATACTGCTGAGCCGCAGGCTGGACGGAACAGGTTTTGAAGAGATCGCGCGCAGTGAGGGCATGACGCCTGCCGCCGTGCAAAAGCAGATTG
Organism: uncultured Asticcacaulis sp.; assembly: GCA_946482045.1. Next base: position 29,787 of record CAMLPZ010000001.1, on the reverse strand, counting down.
TCCGGGCGACCTTGGAGTTAAAGAAGTGGATGGACGGATGGTGAGCCCAGAAACACCCCAAGAAGCACCCCAAGAAACACCCCCTGAAACGTGCCAAGAAAAGACCCTGGAAAAGATTCGGTGTGGTCAGATCGATGCCGAAGCGGCGGTCTGGCTTTTCCGGCTTCAGGACGAAGGCCGCACGGCGTATACCGAGGCGGCGTTCCAGAGTTGGTTGAAGGCCGACGCCGCGCACGAGACGGCGTTCCAACAGATCACCGAGGTGTGGGAAATCCTGCCGGGCGCGACCGCCTTCCAGCGCCGTCCGGCCAATGACCGCGTCGCCCGTAAAGCGCAGCCGTCGCGGCGCATTTTCCTTGCCGGCATGGCGGCAGCCATAGCGGTCGCAGCCGTTGTGGTCAGCGGCAGCTATCTGTGGTCAGTCCGGACGGAAACCTATGAGACCGGTATAGGCCAGCAGCAGGTCGTAACGCTTAAGGACGGCTCGCAGCTGGCGCTGAATACCGACAGCAGGGTACGGGTCAGCTATCGTGTCGACCAGCGACGCTTGGAGCTGGTGCGCGGCGAAGCCATGTTCGACGTCGCTCACAACATTAAGCGCCCTTTCACCGTTCTAATCGGGCAGGAGCAGGTGAAAGCGCTGGGGACGTCCTTTGTGGTCCGCCGCGAGCCCAGCCACCTGTGGGTCACCCTGGTCAAGGGCAAGGTCGAACTGAGCAACAAGGTGCTGTTGGCCAATGGTGGGACGGACTTCCGGCCGCAGGTCATACTGGCGCCTGGTGAACGCGCCACGGTCGACAGCGCCGGCAACCTGCTGGTCGACCGGCCGTCGGTTTCGGCCATGGTCGCATGGCGGCAGGGCGAGGTGGTTTTCAAGGACACGACTATCCTTGATGCCGCTAATGAGTTGAACCGCTATGGCACCACCAAGATTGTCGTCACCGATGCGGCAGTCGCCCGCACGCGCGTGTCGGGCCTGTTCAAGGTCAACCGCCCGGCGGATTTCGCCACCGCCGTGGCCGAGCTGAACGGCGTCCGTGTCCGCAGGACCGCGTCGGGGATCGAATTGACGCGGTAGGTTCTAATCGCTTTCGGTCTGGATACGCCTGTGTCATAGCTGTTACGACGGTTTCGGTCGTGTCGGCGCCGTCTCATTGCGGCGGGCCTCATAAAAAGAACAGCGCCCGTCATAACGGGCAGGGATATGAGGTTTCGTGGGCAGCTATTTGGCGGAGGCGTCGCCGTGGTGTCGGTCATTATGGCTGCGGGCGGCGCGCATGCGGAAACGCGCACTATCTTTGACGTGCCGTCCGGCCCTTTGTCGGACTCCCTTCTGAAAGTCGCCCGGGCCGGACAGACCAATATCGTGTTTTCGCCCAGCGCCGTATCCAACCGGCAGGCGCCCGCCATTCGGGGCGCGTTGTCGGTGGGTGAGGCGTTGGATCGGCTACTGGCAGGCACGGATCTCAGCCATACCCAGGCCGGCGGTACCTACGTCATCAAGGCTGCCTCGCGTAAGCCGGACCGGATCGTGGCACCCGTCGTCATCCCGTCTTTGCCGGACAGACTGGATGCCCCGGACGTGTCTCCGCCTGTCGTGATCGTTACCGGTTACCGCAGCAGCCTGGAGGCGGCTATCCAGCTGAAGCGCGCCTCCGGCGGCATTACCGACAGTATCGTCGCCGAGGATATGGCCAAGTTCCCGGACAATAATGTCGCCGAGGCCATTCAGCGTGTCTCCGGCGTTGCCATCAGCCGCGATCAAGGAGAGGGACGCTCGGTCACCGTGCGCGGACTTGGCGCTGATTTCACCCGGGTCGAGATCAACGGCGTTGAGGCACAGGCGGCAACCGACGGTCTTAGCCAGGGGGGCAACCGAGGGCGCGGCTTTGACTTCAACGTCTTCCCGTCGGAGATTTTCAATCGTATCGATGTTCAGAAGACGTCGCGCGCCGACCTGCCCGAAGGCTCTTTGGGTGCGACGGTTAGCCTGGCGACGCCGCGCCCGTTCGACCGCAAGGGACCGAAGGTCGCCATGGCCGTCCAGGGCAGCTATAACGACATGAGCGGTCGGTCGGGCACACGCGCCACGGCCATGTTCAGCAGGACCTTCGCGGAAGACCGTTTCGGTGTTCACATGGCGGTGTCCTACGCCGCCACCCCCCTGGAGATTCAAGGGGTCAACAGCGGCTACTGGAACCAGGGCACGGCCAATGGAGGATTCTGCAAGCCGACGGCCAGTACGGGCGGCATATGCGACGTGCCGGCCGATGACCTCGCGGCATCAACGGCAGCCTATGACCTGGCCAATCAGTCGCGGGTCTTTCATCCGCAATTCTATCGTTACACACATCTGATTGGCGACCAGACCCGCCTTAGCCTGACCGGCAGCGCTCAATGGCAGGTGTCAGACAAGACGCTGGTAACCGCCGACTGGCTCTATTCACGTTTCCGTACCCTGCGCCACGATCACTTCTTCGAAGCGATTGGATTCAGTCGCGCGGCTTCCCAGGGCGGCAAACCGGAAATAGTACCCCGCCGTATTGAGATCGACGGCAACAATACAATTACCTACGGTCTGTTCGACAACGTCGATGTCCGGTCGGAGAGGGTCCTTGACGACTTCGCCACGACGTTTCACCAGGCCTCGGTCTCAGTCCGTCATCAGGTTACGCCACGCCTGACCGTCGAAGGCTTGGTGGCGGGATCACGATCGCGGTTTGATAATGACACGGAAATCTTTACCCAGATCGATCGCTACAATGTCGACGGTTATGAATATGATATTCGCGCGACGGGTCAGGACCGGCCCGCCCTGAACTACAATTTCGATCCCACGGATCCTGACAGCTGGTATTTTGGGCCGCGTGTTGCCGTGCCCGGCGGAACAGGAAGCACCAGCCCCGAAATCCGCCTTCGTCCCAACTATACACGTTACGGCTATGACACGGCGCGCATCAAGGCGGTTTACGCCTTCTCAGACCGGACCAATGTGACAGGCGGGCTTGAGACCAAACGCTACAGCTTCGAAAGCATCGTCTATCTTTTCGACCAGGGACAGGCGAATTTTCCAGCACCGTCGCGCAGCATGTCGGAGTTGACGGGTATCTTTTGCGGCCTCGATACCATCGCGCCGCCATCCGGCACGGCACGCTGTTGGCTGGAGCCAAATATCGATGCCTTCGTGGCGGAGTATGATCTGTTCGCCAACACCGGCCGCACAGCCCTGTCGACCACCAATGTAACGGCGCGTGGCTCCAATATGGCGGTAACGGAAAACGACCTCTCGCTGTTTGCCCAGTTGAATTTCCGCCGGCAGTGGTTCGGCAAGCCATTACACGGCAATGTCGGCGTGCGCGCGGTACGTACGCGCCAGAACTCGGTATTCTATACCAACCTGACCACGCCCTCGGCGCAGAGCGACTACGTCCTGACGACAGCGAGCCGGCACTATGACGACATTCTGCCGTCTCTGAATGTGGCGCTTGAGCCAAATCCTCAGGCCGTGGTGCGCTTTAGCGCGGCAAAGGTCATGGCGCGCCCGCCGCTGTCCAGCCTAGCCGAAGCGACCAATGTGGCTGTGAGGGGCGCGGGACGTTTCGTCACCACCGGCAACTCAAACCTCGAGCCGTTTCGCGGCACCAGCTATGATCTGTCCTACGAATGGTACCCGGCGCCGGGCGAGTTCTTTGCCCTCGGCTTCTTTTATAAGGACATATCGACCTATATCCAGAACGTGACACGGATCGCACCTTACGCCACAACAGGTCTGCCGGCCGATCTGCTCAACGGCACGGATACGACTCCCGCTGATGAATTCTCGATTTCAAACGTCGTCAATACGCCCGGCGGTCCGCTCGCCGGCGTTGAGCTCAATTATCAGAAGCCACTGCGCTTCTTGCCCGGCAAATGGTCGGGGCTGGGCATTCTGTTCAACTATAACTATGTGGCCAGCCGTGTGAAATATCAGACGACGACAGCGGCGGGCGCAGCAGTGGTCGAAGCGGATCTCATCCATCTGTCGCGTAACTCGTACAATGCCTCCGTTTATTATGACAAGGGACCCGTTCAGGCGCGGCTGTCGACCAATTATCGTGACGGCTACCTGACGGCGGTTCCGGGACTTTATAGCGCCGACGCCAGCGGCATAGATGCCGCCACCTACTGGGATTGTGCATTCAGCTACCGGCTTAAGCCAGGCCTGACTCTGACGTTCGAAGGCCTGAACCTTACCAACCAGGCGAATGCAACCTGGGACCATACCGACCGGCATCTGGTGGGTGACTACCGACTGAGTGGCCGGAAATTTTATCTTGGTGTGCGCTACACCTATTGATTGCGCCTGAGCGTTCAAAAAAATCTCAAAAAATCCTGTCCGCAGCACCTTGGTTGTTCGTCTTCATTGACGGAGCCACTTCGCGCCTCGCGTACGAATGCGTTCCGCAAGCAACGAGACACCCGGAACGGTGCAAAAAATGAAGCAGGATTTGCCAATGGGAATGCCAGGACAGAGGCTGTAACTCAGCCGGATTTTTAACGTTATAAAGTATAACAAACTCCATGTTGAATTAAATATGGTGCAATTTTGCTTGTTTGCAGTAAATTATGCTTAATGTTGCAAATGAACAACATTTTGTTTATTTGGGAGTTTCTCAAATTAATCTATTGCATTTTTTATTGCGCATCGCGAATGGTTGTCGATAACATGAAAGATCATTGGTGTGTTGCAGTTGTGGTTTGCTTTGTGACACCGGTGTCTAAAAATCGGGCCATGCCCGGCAACAGGTTTGAGGCGGCACAAGCTTCAGAGGCAACAGGGAAGTATAAAGGGATGAAGACGAATAAGAGTTATGGCGTGACCATGCGGGGAATGCTTCTGGCGGGTATCTCGTTGGCTGCCATGGTGCACGGAGCTCAGGCGCAAGACGCAGCCGGCGAGGCGGCAAAGGATGAAGTGGTCGTCGTCACTGGCTACCGTGCATCGCTGCAAACCTCATTGAATACCAAGCGCAAAGCCGACGTCATGATGGATGCCATCACGGCCGAGGATATTGCCGATTTTCCGGACGCCAACTTGGCGGAATCGCTGCAGCGTATCCCTGGCATCTCCATCGATCGTGACAACGGCGAAGGCCGTACCATTTCGGTGCGCGGCCTGGGCGGTGATTTTACCCGCGTCCGCATCAACAATCTCGAAGCCCTGTCCACGGGCGGCGCCAACGACGCCGGCTCGACGCCGAACCGTTCTCGCGCCTTCGACTTCAACACCTTCGCGTCGGAACTGTTCAATTCGCTGAAGGTCCGCAAGACCGCATCGGCTGAAACGGATGAAGGCTCGTTGGGTGCGACGGTCGATCTTCAGACTGGCCGTCCGTTTGACTATAAGAACGGCGCCAGCGCCTTCTCCGTCCAGGCGGCCCACAATAGCAATGGCGGTACTATCAGCCCGCGCATCACCGGACTGTTCTCGCGCCGCTGGGCTGACGGCAAGCTCGGTTTCCTGGGCTCTGTCGCCTATTCGGAAAAGACCTCAGAGAACGACCAGTATCGCCGTGGCGCGGCGTCGTTCGACTATACCTATCGCGGCACGACTTGGGCGGGCAATGAAATTCCCGGCCGTGCCGGCTTCTCGGCGCCTGCCGGTACGACATTTGGCAGCGTGATTACCAACCCGGCGGTCGTCGCGGCTCAGACCGGTTCGGACCCTGCCGCCTACGCTTTAATGAACCCCAACTGTCCGCCGCCCACTACACCGGCTCCCACGGCAACAACAGGAGGCTGCAATAATTCGCTGGTCAAGTTCCCGGCGCTTGGCTCGGTGGAGCAGCAGGATCTCGAACAGAAGCGCCTTGGCATCACGACCTCTTTCCAGGTTCAGTTGGCGCCGCGGACACGTCTGACGATCGACGGTCTCTATTCGAAGTTCGAGAACAAATCGACTATCTATCAGGTGTCGTCGGTTGGCCTGAACCGTAACAATACTAACGCCACCTATAACACGGCCACGGCGTCAACTTCGGTTACCAACAAGCGCAACCTTTACCCGGGTCTATGTACGGCGCAGGCCGAGACCAATTTCAACCCGGCCGTAGACTGCGGGGCTCAACTGTACGGCAATACGCCCGCCTTTACCACAGGCTCCAACGGTGCCGCTGCCGTACTCGGCACCAACATCTTCTCGCGAAACCCGTTCAATCTGGATACCTACGACTATTACAACAACCCGAAATCGGTAGGCTACGTCGCCAGCCCTGACGGCATAGGCTTCCGCGACAAACTGATAGGCCGGCCAGCGACCGACATTCTGGCTGCGCACGTCACGGATGGCAATGCCGACTATGTGCAGCTGCGTAATGTCGACTGGCGTTCGGCTGCTGACCGGGGTCAGTACACGACTGAGTTTAACCAGGCGTCGATCAACCTGACGCACAGCTTCACCGACGGCTTCCGTGGTGATTTCACCGTCGGTTCGTCCAAGTCGTTCAACCACTATCAAGGTCTGCTGGTCGAGTTCAACTCTATGGACGCGCCCGAAACCTTCACTTACGATGAGCGCGGCGGCGGCGATATGCCCGTTTTCGACCCCGGATGGAACTTAGCTGATCCAACGCGTTGGGGCATCGTCAAGGGCTTTTCGGGTATGCGGAACTATGTCCGCGATACTGAGAACACCTATAACGGCGTGAAGGCCGACTTCACTTGGGACTGGAATGAGCACCTGACGTTCAAGTTCGGCGCCGTGTCGCGTGAGTTCGGTTTCTCCACCAACCAGTACGAACGCAATAACGATCTTCTGAACCCAACGGAAAAGGAAGCCGGAGTCACTGTGGCTTCGCTGGGCAAGGTATTCGAATTCGGTCAAGGTCTGGAAACACCGTCAGGCACCCTGACCAGCTTCTTCGCGCCATCGATCGAAGCGTTCTCCGATACATTCAGTTTCGATTGCAATTGCGTGAACAAATACGGTGACTTCACCATCACTCGTAAACGCAACCGTACTGCCTCCTTTACGGTTGCGGAAAAGACCGAGGGCTTCTACGGCCAACTGAACTTCAACTATGACGTCTTCGGCCGCAACATGTTCGGCAATATCGGCGTCCGTCAGGTGACGACTACGGTCGAGTCGCAAGGTGAAACCACGATCGGTGCTCCGATCTACGGCACCAACGAGTATGATGACACCTTGCCGTCGTTCAACCTGGCCTGGGAAGTGGTCGATGACCTTTACCTGCGCTTCGGCGCGTCGAAGGTCATGGCGCGCCCGCAACTGGTCAATCTGTCGCCAGCCGTGTCGGCCATCAGCATCCCGACCAACCCGGGCGATACGTCGGGCGCGACCTTGACGCTCGGCAATCCGAAGCTTGCTCCGTTCCGCGCGACCGCCTATGACTTCAGTGCCGAATGGTATTTCGCCAAGAACGGCCTCCTGTCATTCGCCGTATTCAAGAAGGACATCGAGTCCTATCCGCAGACGGTCCTGTACTCGGCGCCGCTTTCCGAGTTCCTGGATCCCAACGCCATCGAAGCGTTCAAGACTCAGTACTCGACCGGTTCGGCGGCGGATAACGCCCGTCTGGCCTACATCGCCGGTGACTACGAGGTATTGGCTCGTCAGTATCGCGACGCGCCTGGCGGCAAGCTCGAAGGCTGGGAATTCAGCTATCAGCAGGACTTCAACTTCCTGCCCTGGTATTTCAAGAATACCGGCATCCAGTTCAATATGACGCACATCGACTCGGAACTGACCTACATCCTTGATCCAGGCGTCGTGAACCCGACGACGGGTGTTGTCACTAAGGCACCGGTCTATGGCACCGGTCCATGGCTGAACGCATCGCCGGACTCGATCAACCTGACCGTCTATTACGAGACCGAGAAGTTCAGCGCTCGTGTTTCGGCTGCCCAGCGCGCCGGTTACTACACGACCTACCCGGTTGCATCGGGCGCATGTGATCCGGGGCTGCAAGCCAACGGCACGCCTTGCGACGGTCCATTGATGAACGAATTCGGCGGTTCGGAAGAAACGCTGAATGTCGACTTCTCGATGACCTACTCGCCGACCAAGCGACTGTCCTTCTCGCTGGAAGGTCTGAATCTGACCAATCAGACTTCGAACCGCTACGCCTACAACGTGCCGGTCGTGACACAGTACGGCTCGACCGGCCGCGTCATCACCTTGGGTGTTCGCTACAAGTACTAAGCGTACCCGCAACCGGAACCGACCGTCTCCCTCGGCTCCGGTTGTTCTTTCCCGTTACGGTACCTTCGACTCCCCGTTTCAGGTGCCTGTCTGGCGAGTCAGGGGATTCCTCCTGACTCGTCCTTTTTATGTGAATTTCCTAGTATAGGTTGGTGATGACCCGCCTCCTTCGCCGCCGTACCGTAGTGTTCAGTGCCGCCGCGGTTGGCGCGGCCGCAGCTTTGCCGTCTTCAGCATTCGCCGGCACCTATACACGCACCGGCGGGGGCGCCGGAGGCCGCATCGTGCGTGTCACGAGCCTGGCAGCCGATGGCGACGGCTCGCTGAAGGCCGCGCTGGATCAGACCGGTCCGCGTATTATCGTCTTCGAAATTGGCGGGATCGTCGATCTGGCCAAAACCATGCTGAAAATCACCGAGCCCTTTGTTACCATTGCCGGAGAGACCGCGCCCGGTCCGGGCATCACGCTTGTTCGCGGTGGTGTCCAGGTCGCGACGCATGACGTGATCGTTCGCCATATCGCCATTCGCCCCGGCACAGCCGGCACGGCAAAGAAAAGCGGCTTCGAGCCCGATGGCCTGACGACCGTCAAGGCGCACGACGTCATCATCGACCATTGCAGCCTGACCTGGGCGGTGGATGAGGCCCTGTCGGCTTCCGGCCCGCGCTTCGAAGGTTCGGATCTGGCGCAATGGCGGCGCAATACGTCGCATCGCATTACCTTTTCCAACAACCTGATTGCCCAGTCCTTGCGTGACGCCAGCCACGCCAAAGGACCGCATTCAATGGGATCACTCGTCCATGACAATGTCACGGGCGTGCTGATCCGCGGCAATCTTTATGCGCATAACAATGAGCGACATCCGCTGGTCAAGGGCGGCGGTGAGGCGGCCGTCATCAACAACGTCTTCGTCAATCCCGGCCACACCTGCTCTCAGTATACGCTGGTAGCCGATCAATGGGCCGGTCGCACACCGGTCGTCGGCCGCATGATGTTGCGCAGCAATGTCATGCGCGGTGGACGCGATACGCGCAAAGGTCTGGCCATGCTGACCTTCGGCGGGGCGGGTGATCTAGACCTGCACGCCGCCGATAACATCGTCACCCATGCCGGCGGCTCGGCGGGTGAGGTCATCGGCTATTATCAGGCGCGTGCCGACGGCTATGACGAATGCAGCTCGTATAGGCCGCAAGCTTTTATCCGCGCCGTGCCGGGCGAGACCCTGTGCCCGCAAGGCTTGAAAGTCCTGCCTGCCGCTTCGACCGAAGCAGAGGTCTACAGAAATTGTGGCGCCCGTCCCTGGGCGCGCGACCCCATCGATACCCGTATCATCGCCGATGCCCGATCGGGCGCTGGACGGCTGATCGATTCCGAAACCGACGCCGGCGGCTACCCCGAACGCCCCACCGTGCGCCGGACCTATAACCCGAAAACACTTCTGTAGAAGAGGAATGCCGGATGTCAGCAAACCGCCGCGACGCATTGAAGACCTTTAGTCTAGGAGTTCTGTCGCTCGGCGCGCCCGCGGCCGCCGAAGCAGCAATCAAGCCTGCAGTGGCGAAGCCACCGGCAAGCTGGGCCAGGGGTATTGAAGGCCAGCGCAAGGCCGACCTCGGCAACGGCACCTATCTCAACCCCGTCATGGCCGGTGACCATCCTGATCCGTCGATCCTGAAGGATGGTGACGACTATTACATGACGTTCTCGACCTTCGATGCCTATCCGGGCCTGATCATCTGGCACTCGAAGGACCTGGTGAACTGGCAACCGATCGGGCCGGCCCTGACGCGCAATATCGGCTCGGTCTGGGCGCCGGAACTGTGCAAGCACAAGGGCCGTTATTTCCTCTATATTCCGACCAAGAAGACTTCGGCGCCAGGGTCGAAAACAACGTCGTGGGTGATCTGGGCCGACACTATCAAGGGTCCTTGGTCCGATCCGGTCGATCTCGACCTGCCGGCCCATATCGACCCGGGACATGCTGTCGGCGAAGACGGATCGCGTTGGCTGTTCCTGTCGGGCGGCGATCGCGTGCGCCTGTCAGACGACGGCCTGGCTCGCATCGGCGAGCCCGAACACATCTATGATCCGTGGCGCTACCCAGATGATTGGGACGTCGAGGGCTTTGCTCCCGAAGGTCCCAAGGTCACCCGTCACGGTGGCTATTATTACCTGATCCTGGCCGTGGGCGGCACGGCGGGTCCGCCGACCGGCCACATGGTCATCGCTGCGCGTTCCAAGTCGATCAATGGCCCGTGGGAGCAGCATCCGCGCAACCCGCTCGTTCGCACCACATCGCTTGATGAAAAATGGTGGTCGCGCGGCCACGCGACCCTGGTCGAAGGGCCCGCCGGCAATTGGTGGGGTGTCTATCATGGCTATGAAAATGGCTTCTGGACCCTGGGCCGTCAGACCCTGCTGGCGCCGGTCACTTGGACCAAGGACGGCTGGTTCGACTTCGGTGGCGGTGACCTGTCCAGGCCGATAAGTAAGCCCAAGGGCGGCAAGCCGCACGGTGGCGCGTTGGCACACGGCATGGCCTTGTCGGACGATTTCTCCGCCGACAAGTACGGCATCCAGTGGAACTTCTTCAATCCGGCCGCCGACGAGGCCAGCCGTATCCGGCGTGAGAATGGCGTCCTGCACCTAAAGGCCACGGGTGAAGCGCCATCGACGTCCTCGCCGCTGACGACCGTTGTCGGCGACCAGGCCTACGAGATCGAGATGGAAATCGAGATCGACGAAGGCGCGCGCGCTGGCCTGCTGCTGTTCTACGATCAGAAGCTCTACTGCGGCCTCGGCTTCGACAAGGATCGCTTCATCACTCATCAGTATGGCATCGAGCGCGGCCGGCCGGCCAATCCGCACGGCACGCGCATGTTCATGCGGTTGCGCAATAGCCGCCATATCGTCAGCTTCCATACGTCGTCGGATGGCCAGACGTGGAAGCGTTTCGACCGCGGCATGGAGGTCTCGGGTTACCACCACAATGTCCGTGGCGGCTTCCTGATGCTCAAACCTGGCTTCTATGCCGCAGGCACGGGCGAAGCCCGGTTCAGGAATTTCAGGTACAAGGCGCTCTAAGATGATTACCCGACGCCTGTTCGTGGGGGCAGCGGCCGCAATGGCCGCTGTCGTCCCTATGCCGTCGCCTGCGCAAACACGGCCTACCTTACGCGTGCCGTCGCAGTACAAGACCGTAACCGAAGCCCTGGCCGCTCTGCCGGACACCGGCGGGACAGTCAAAATTGCGCCCGGCACCTATCGCGAGAAATGGTCGCTGTCGAAACCCGGCGTCCATCTTATCGGTACCGGCAAAAAGCCTGAAGACGTCGTACTCGTCTGGGGCGACAGCGCCAAGATGGCCGGCGGCACCGGCAAGTCGTCGTCCTTCACCATTACGGGCGACGGTTTCCGCGCCGATAACCTGACGATGCAGAATGACTATCATCTTAATAGTCCGGAACCTTCGCAGGCGGTGGCGCTGTATCTGACGGCCGACCGCGCCGTGCTGACCAAGGTCCGTCTGCTGGGTGCGCAAGATACGCTTTATGCAGCCAGCAAGAAGCCGACCCAGCCCAGCCGCCAGTATTATCACGACTGCTACATCGAAGGCCATGTCGACTTCATCTTCGGTAATGCGCTGGCCTTTTTCGACCGTTGCGTCCTCCACATCATCGCCCGCGAAGGCGCCTTTATCACCGCCCATAGCCGCGCGGCAGCTAGCGAAACCACGGCCTATATCTTCGACCATTGCACGGTAACGACAGCGGGTGATGGTACCTACTATTTTGGCCGCGCCTGGCGCCCCTATGCCCAGGTTATCTTCCTCCATACCAAGATCGAGGGGCGTATTCATCCTGAAGGCTGGCGTGAATGGACGCCGGGCAAGACCGAGACCTACGCGACGGCGCACTTCGCGGAGTTCGGATCGACTGGGCCTGGCGCCAATGACAAGGTACGCGTCTTCTGGGCCGATATGTTGACGCCCGAAGCGGCGGCGAAATGGCAGCTGGAATCCGTCTTTCCCGACCGTAGCTGGATCGGAGACGTGACATGACCGACTTCAGCAGACGCGGATTTTTAGGCGCGGCGGGCATCGGTGCAGCAGCAATTGCTGCACCCGTCCAGGCGCAGCAATTTCCTCTGAATGTTCCCGATGACGGCTGGAATCTGTGGATCGACGAACAGGCGCCGTGGAGGGACGACGTCATCCACCTGCCGTCGCAGGTCGATCTTAAATCCTTGCCGGTCAACGGTCCGACGGGTGGCTGGGGGGCACTGAGGCCCGAGGTCACCGTCACCCTGCCGGCGACAGTCGAGCAGCATTTCTGGGGCCGTTTCGGCTTGCGGCCCTATACTGGTGATGAATACCGCTACGCCGAAGACGACGACGTACCGCAAAACGGCGCCTATTGCGGCGTGTCGTGGTGGTGGCGCAATATCGACATACCCGCGAATGCAAAAGGCAAGCGCCTCCTGCTGCACATTCGCGGTGCCCGCCTGCGCGCCGAAGTGTTTCTGAACGAGCAACTGGTCGGCTATTCGATCATGTCGGAGTTGCCGTTCGATTGCGATCTCACCCACGCCATGAAGCCGGGTCATGCCAACCGGCTGGCCGTCCGCATCACCAATCCGGGCGGCCGCTACGACTGGCGTGACTCGACGACCATGATGTGGGGCAAGCTGAAACTCTTTGCATCGCATGGCTTCGGCGGGCTCGATCGCGGCATGTCTTTGAGCGTCCATCCGCTCGATCACCACATTCGCGACGCCTGGGTGCTGAATACGCCCGACGCGCGCGTCATCACCGGCCATATGGAAGTCGCGCTCGGCAACGGCAAAAAGAGCCCGGCCAAGGCCGTATTGCTCGACGACCAGGGCCGCCCGCAGGCCGCCGATATTATTCTGGAAAATGTGAATATTGCCAATGATCTGGCGACTGTGCGTTTCCGGGTTTCCGCGCCGGTGGCAAAGCTGTGGGACCTGGAGAACCGCAACCTCTACCGCCTGCGCCTGAGCTGGGGCAAGGATACAAAGGAAGTTCGCTTCGGCTTCCGCTGGTTTGCCGTGGATGGGCTTGGCGCCAATGCCCTGCTGCGGCTGAACGGCAAGCGCATCAAGCTCTATTCGGCGATTTCGTGGGGATACTGGGGCTATAACGGCATGTGGCCGACGCCTGAGCTTGCCAGGCGCGAAGTCGATGCCGCCAAGGCTTTGGGGCTCAACACGCTTCACGCCCACCGCAATGTTGGCAAGCACGATGTCTTTACGGCGCAGGACGAGCTTGGCCTCTTGCGCGTTATGGAACCGGGCGGCGGCCGCCACGCCATCGCCAAGGACCTGAAACCTGGCGAGACCCTCTCCGAAGCCGATATTTTCAGCCGCGCCTTCATGGTCGAAAAGTGTGTGGCGATGGCCAAGGCCTTCCGTTCGCACCCGTCGCTGGTGCAGTATACCCTGCAAAACGAGATCGGCGCCAACCTGGCCAATCCGGACGTGCAGGCGGTGCTGAAGGCGATCCACGACACTGATCCGTCGCGCACCGTCATCCTCAATGACGGCTTTGTCGCGCGTGGCGCGGCCCAGGCCATGTACCTGCCATACAACGACCACTACTACCGCTCGGACGTCGAAGAATGGGGCGGCTGGTGGGTGAACCACCAGGGCGCCGGCGACCAGTGGTACGACAGGTTCTATCAGGGCAAGGACAGCTATGTCCATTATCAGCCGGGCAAGCCATTCATCGTCGAGTTCGGCGAAATGCAAGGCTGCGCGGTCGCCGACAACCACGTCAAGATGGTCGCCGACATCCTTAGCCGCGGCGGCAAGTCCTATGACTTGGAGGACCATAAGCTCATTGTCGCCAACACATCCGATTATCTCGACAAATGGAACTTCCGCAAGGCTTTCCCCACAACGGAAAGCCTGTTCCTGTCAATCGGGCGCAAGTCCTATGACGCCTGGCAGCATTACTGTGAAAATATCCGTATAGGCGATAGCGTGGATATCGCGGCCATCTCCGGCTGGGAAACGACGGCGATTGAAAACCATTCCGGCATTGTTGACAATCTCCGCTATTTCAAGGCCAATCCGGACCTGATCAAGTCGAGCCTGACCCTGGTCCGGCCGGTCGCCAAGACGCGCAAGCTCGCTTTTGCGGCAGGGGAGGTGGCCGAGCTTGATATCTGGCTGCTCAACGATACCGACCGCCAGCTTAGCGGCACGCTGAAGCTGAGCCTGGTGGCGCCCGACGGCAAGTCGGTCGAAATCGCAAGCTTCCCGGTGCCGCAGCACATGCCCGATCAGTTCAGCTACCTGCTGGCCGAAAAGGTCGTGACACCGGTCCTGGCGCAATCGGGTATGCACAAGATCACGCTGGAACTGACGGGCTATTGGACCGTGGCCTTTACGCGCGAAATCTGGGTTACGGACACGAAGGCGGCGTTCAGGAAGCGCTTGCGCATAGGTGTGTCGGGCATCGCCAAATCCTTCCGCGCGCAATTGGCTGGGATCGACGGCGTGGCGTTCGAGGACTTCAGGATGGGCGTCACATACGACGCCGTCATTGCCTCGGGCCTCAAGGCAGAAGAGATCGAGCGCCGCCAGATCGCCGAACAGACCGGTCTCGAACCCCAGCCTAAGAAGGGCGAAAAGCCGGCCGTCATTCCGGGTGAACTGCCGGCCGATCTGATCAAGGCTATCCAGTCGGGCACGCCGCTCCTGGCCATGGTGCCGGAAGACGGCCTGGCCGACGGGGTCGCGAAGCAACTTTCAGACATGCAGCTTTTCCGTTATGCTGGACAGGTCGGAAACCTGCGCGCGCCGTGGATGGGCAACTGGAACTATCTCAGAGCCCACCCCCTCTTTGACGGCATACCGGCCGATCAGGCGGCCAGCGTCCTGCATCAAATTCCGGGCGAGCCATCCAACGGTCTGCTCATCTCAGGCGACGGCATCGAGGTCATCGCCGCCTATAGCCGCGACCATGACCGTCACAATGGCGCAGCGACTTTTACCGTCGAAAAGGCAGGCATGCGTGTCATCGTCCACCGCATGCCCGACATGGTGGCGCCGCTGCAAAAGCGTTACCTGATCAATGCGCTCAACTGGCTGACGAGGTAGAGACCGATGACACGATTTATGAAAGCCGCGGCGCTGACCGCCTTGGTGGCCACCTTGGCCGGCCCGGTGTTGGCCCAGACCGCTCCAGCGCAGCCTGCCCTGACCGATGCTGAGGCGCGTGCCCAAGTCAAGAGGATTACGGCCAAGAAGGTCATCCTGGTCGGTGACTCGACCGTGGCTGTCCTCGGCGGTTGGGGCCCGAGCTTTTGCGGCTACCACCTCAGCTCCTTTGTCACATGTGTGAACCTGGCGCGAGGTGGGCGCTCCAGCTTCAACTACCGCGCTGAAGGCTCCTGGGACATTGCCTTGGCCGAAATGAAGTCCGGAGGCTTTTCCCAGACCTACGTGCTGATCCAGTTCGGCCATAACGACCAGCCGGGCAAGCCTGGCCGTTCAACGGACCTCGCCACGGAATTTCCGCAAAACCTGAAGCGTTATGTCGAAGAGACACGCGCGACCGGTGCGGTTCCCGTCCTGGTCACCCCCTTGACGCGTCGCGGGTTCGAAAACGGTAAGCTTCAGGACGATCTGGCGCCGTGGGCCGATGCGACGCGGAAAGTTGCCGCCGAGATGAATGTGCCGCTGGTTGATCTCTATGCTCGCTCACAGGAGGCTGTGAAGGCTGCGGGCCCTGTCGGATCAATGGCCTATGCACAGAAGCCACCGTCGCCGCAGGTCCTTGCGGCCGGCAAGACGGGTACGACCATCGCAGCGCAGGCGGGGCTGGCACCGGCGCCCAATACCGTACCGCTGACCGAAGCCCAGATCCGCGACGCGACCGAACCCATGGGGCAGGCCAGGCTGAGCTTCGACTATACGCACGTCGGCCGTAATGGCGCCGATGTCTTTGCGGCATTGGTCACCCGCGAACTGGCGAAGGCGGTGCCGGATCTGCGTCGCGACCTGATCGCCCAGGGGCCTGCTCAGTGATTTGACTACGACGGGCAATCTCTCCAAACTCACCGAGAGAGTTTACGGAGGTCCCGTCGTGTCAGCATACATCCTTGCCTTCGATCAGGGCACGACCTCCAGCCGCGCTATTGTCTTCGACCGCGACGGCAATATCTGTCGCGTGGCGCAAAAAGAGTTCCGGCAGATCTTCCCACACCCCGGCTGGGTCGAGCATGATGCGCGCGAAATCTGGAGCACGCAGATCGGTGTCGCCGGCGAGGCCCTGGCTGGGGCCGGTCTGAAGGCGTCGGATATCGCGGCTATCGGCGTCACCAATCAGCGCGAAACGACGGTCATCTGGGACCGCGCGACCGGGCGTCCCATCCACAACGCCATCGTCTGGCAGGACCGGCGCACCGCGGCCGATTGCGAGCGCTTACGCGCCGCTGGTCATGAACCGGTCTTTCAGAGGAAGACTGGCCTGCTGCTCGATGCCTATTTCAGCGGCACCAAGGTGCGCTGGCTGCTCGACAATGTCGAAGGCGCGCGTGAAAAGGCCGAGCGCGGCGAGCTGGCCTTCGGCACCATAGATTCGTGGCTGGTCTGGAACCTGACCGGCGGCGAACTGCACATCACGGATGCCTCGAACGCCAGCCGGACCCTAATGTATGATATCCACACCGGACAGTGGGATGATGAACTGCTCCGTATACTGAATGTGCCGAAAAGCCTGATGCCAGAGGTGCGAGGCAATAACGAGGTCTATGGCCGGACGGCCGAAGGTTTGCTGGGCGCGCGCATCCCGATTGCCGGCATGGCGGGTGACCAGCAGGCGGCGACCTTCGGCCAGATCTGCACGCGGCGCGGCATGGCCAAGAACACCTACGGCACCGGCTGTTTCATGCTGATGAACACGGCGAATGACGCCGTGCCGAGCCACAATAAGCTTCTTACCACGCTGGCCTGGGAGATGGCGGACAAGCGCACCTACGCGCTCGAAGGCTCGGTGTTTATCGCCGGCGCGGCCGTACAGTGGCTGCGCGATGGATTGGGGATTATCCGCTCCTCGTCTGAAATCGAGGGGCTGGCGAGATCGGTCGAAACCTCCGACGGCGTCTACTTCGTACCGGCCTTTGTCGGTCTGGGGGCGCCGCATTGGGACCCGCACGCGCGCGGCACCCTGCTGGGCCTGACGCGCGGATCGACCAGGGCGCATATCGCCCGCGCCACGCTCGAAGCCGTCGCCTTTCAGTCAGCCGAGGTCCTGGAGGCCATGCAGGCCGATAGCGGCATCGCGTTACAGGAACTTCGCGTCGACGGCGGCGGCAGCGCCAACAACCTGACCATGCAGTTCCAGGCCGATATCCTGGGCGTGCCGGTGGTGCGGCCGAAGATCATCGAAACCACGGCGCTGGGGGCCGCCTATCTTGCCGGGCTGGCGGTCGGTTACTGGGACTCACCCGATGCCCTGGCGAGCCAGTGGCAGGTCGATCGCAGGTTCGAACCCAATATGAGCGGTGATGAACGCACCGAGCGCATGGCGCGCTGGCGTGAGGCCGTGCGCCGCAGTGCGGGCTGGGACCGGTGAGCGATCCGCGCGCCGAAATCCTCATCGCAGCGACCGCCGGCCGCGTCTGGGACGTCGTCGTTATCGGCGGCGGCGCATCCGGCCTGGCAACGGCTTTGGAGGCGGCCACGCGCGGCGCCTCGACGCTTCTGCTGGAGGCGCACGACTATGCCAAGGGCACCAGCAGCCGTTCGACCAAGCTGGTCCACGGCGGTGTGCGGTATCTGGCGCAAGGCAATGTTCGGCTGGTGATGGAGTCGCTGCACGAACGCGGCATCCTCAAGCGCAATGCCCCGCATCTGGTGCGCGATCTCGGCTTCCTGGTCGCGGCCTATGAGGCGTGGCGGCTACCCTTTTACGCGACGGGCCTGAAGCTCTATGACCTGCTGGCGGGAGGGCTGAACCTGCGCGCGAGCCGGATACTCGACCGCAAGGCCGCGCTGAAGCATATGGCGACGCTGAAGCCTGATGGGTTGCTGGGTGGCGTGCTCTATTTCGACGCCCAGTTCGACGACAGCCGGCTAGCCATTACGCTCATGCGCTCGTTCGAGGATGCCGGCGGTGTTGCGCTCAATGCTGCACCCGTGACGCAGCTGATCAAGACCGATGGCCGGGTCACAAGCGTACGCTTTTCTGACGCGGAAACCGGGCAGGGGTATGAGGTACGCGCTCGCGTCGTCATCAATGCCACCGGCATCTTCGCCGATGCGGTTCGCCATCTTGATGATGAAAATGCTGCGCCTCTTTTGTCGCCCAGCCAGGGTGTGCACATCGTCGTCGGGCGCGAGTTTCTACCGGGTGATGCGGCGCTGATGGTGCCGCGCACCGAGGATGGCCGCGTCCTTTTCGCCGTCCCGTGGCATGGTCGGACCCTGATCGGCACGACCGATACTGTGGTGCCGGACATCGCGCTGGAACCGAAGCCGCTGCAGCAGGAGATCGACTTTATCCTGCGCACGGCCGGTGCATATCTCACGCCCGCCCCGAAACGCGAAGACGTTCTGAGTGTCTTTGCCGGGCTACGGCCACTGGTTCGCGATCCGACCGCAAAGGACAGCAAGACGCTGGCGCGCGACCACGTCATCGTGGTGTCCGACAGCGGCCTTGTGACGCTCACCGGCGGCAAGTGGACGACGTGCCGGCGCATGGGTCAGGATGCGGTCGATCGCGCTGCGGCCGAGGCGGGCCTGACACTCCGGCCGAGCCGGACGGAAGGTTTGCACCTGCATGGCTGGACGGAAACGGCCGATGACGACCACTGGCGCGTCTACGGGGCCGATGCCTCGCGCATACGGGCCTTGCCGGGCGCCGCGGCCCTGCTGCACACAGGCCTGCCCTATGTCGAGGCAGAGGTGCTTTGGGCCGTGCGTCACGAACAGGCGCGGACCGTCGAGGATGTGCTGGCGCGCCGTCTGCGTATGCTGTTCCTCGACGCGAATGCTGCAATTCATGCTGCGCCGCGCGTTGCCGAGCTTATGGCGGAGGAACTCGACCGTGACGCCACTTGGTGTGCGCAGCAAATCGCAGCATTCACCAGTCTTGCACGCGGCTACAAACTCTAGCGGTCCACCAATGCGTCCAATTCGTGTTCGAGCTGAGCGATGGTGAACGGCTTTGAAATCAGGTTTGTGCCGGCGTCCACTACGCCGTCATGCACGATGGCGTTCTGGGTATAACCGGTCATGTACAGGACGCGTACCGATGGTTTGCGTTTTTGCACCGCGTCGGCCAGTTCGCGGCCGCTGCGTCCCGGCATGACCACGTCGGTCAGCAGGATATCGACGCGGGCATTGTCCTCGACGATCTTAAGCGCCTGATCGGCGTCGGAAGCGCTCATCACGTCATAACCTAGCTCGGTGAGCGCGGCGGCGGCAAAATCACGTACGCCCGCTTCGTCGTCAACGACCAGGACGGTCTGGCTGCGGCGGTCGTCCGGGGCCTTGAACGTCGGCTCGGAGGGGGAGGATGCGACGTAGGCTTCCTTGCTGCGCGGGAGATAGAGCTTGATCGTCGTGCCGTGGCCGACCTCGCTGTGCAGGCTGATATGACCGCCCGACTGTTTGACGAAGCCGTGGACCTGGCTGAGACCGAGCCCCGTACCAAGTCCCGCCGGCTTGGTGGTGAAGAATGGCTCGAACACGCGCTCCTGCATCTCCGGCGCGATGCCGGTGCCTGTGTCGGTAACGGCGATCAGCACGTACTGGCCAGGCGCCACCTCGTCCTGGGTCCCGGCGTAGTCGCTGTCGAGATAGGCGTTTGAGGTTTCGATCGTCAGCTTGCCGCCACCCGGCATGGCGTCGCGCGCATTGACAGCCAGGTTGACGATGGCGGTTTCCAACTGGCCGGCGTCGACATGCGCCTGCCACAGGTCTGCGGCGCGTATGGTCTCGATCGAAATGGTCTCGCCCAGCGTCCGGCTCAGCAGTTCGGACATGTCGGCAACCGATCGGCCGACATCCGTCGCCTTTGGGTCGAGCGGCTGGCGGCGGGAGAAGGCCAGCAGCCTCTGGGTAAGGGTCGCGGCGCGTTTTGCTGCGTCTTGGGAGCCCGCAACAAAGCGCAGCATTTTCGGATCGGCGTCGGGGTAACGGCGGACGAACAGATCGAGATTACCGATGATCACCGCCAACATGTTGTTGAAGTCGTGCGCGATTCCGCCTGTCAGACGGCCGACGGCTTCCATCTTCTGGCTTTGGCGCAATGCGGCCTCGGCGCGTTCGCGCTCGATCATCTCCGCCTTGAGGCGGGCATTGCCGCGCGCCAGTGCCCGGGCGTCGAAAGCCATGACTGCCAGCATCAGCGAAGCCATCAGAACCAGCAGGCCGGCGCCGCTATAGCGCACAATGCGGGTCAGAAGACTATCGGTCCGGACGCGGAAATAGACGGTGCCCAACTTGACGCCATTTTCCACGACGGGTGCTCGCACCGCGGTAATGCCACGCGTGTCCTGCGCATCGAGTTGCGCCAGCCGGCTGGGTATGTTTTCGCCGCCGTAATGCGCCACCAGCCGGCCGTTTTCGTCGAAGACGGCGACGGCTTCGATATCGGGATTGGCCCGCAGCGCGGTCGTGTAGCGTCCGACCTCATCGACCTCGTCGAAGGCCAGGGCCGCCGAAACCGAGTCGGCCAGGACGCGTGCCTGGACGGTCGCCGCCTGGCGGACCTGGGTCTGGTGGCGGCTTTCGGTGTAGATGGCGACGGCGATGCTGGTCAGGACGAGCAGCAGAAGGCTTAAGCTGACGATCAGGCTTCGGCGGTGCGACAGGAAGGACATGAGGGGGGTCATGACCGTCCTTTCCCGGGACGCACTGACAAGGCCAGGCTCAGCAGTTTGGAACTGACGGTGAGGCCGCTGGCCTCGGTCGCTGCCTGATCGATGCGAAATCGGACCTTGCCCTGATGGAGGGTGAAATTGACCATGCCGGCGGCCTGACTGCTGTCGGTCACGGTGAGAACCGGATGGCCTTCAGCGGCTCGCAAGGTGGCGGCTACCTGCTGTTCGGAACCGCCGGCATAGGCGATATCGCAGGTATCGGGTGCCGTCAGGGTCGGGGTGCGTGCGACGGCGAAGGGGCGTCCGTCATAGGCCTGTCCCGCGATGGCGTTGTCGAGCAGTGGTCCGAACGGATCCGGCCCGACGACGCAGATGGTAAAGGGCCTGGAGGACGCGTCCCCGGGCCACTCGACGAAAGGCGCAAGCTTGTAGAGATAGGTCGCCTTGACCGCGGTTTCGAGTTGTGACGGCTGCGCATGTACCGGCGCCGCGGCTACGACGGCCACGCAGGCCACGATGATGCGGCGCCCCGCCACGGTCAGAACCCGTAACGCAGCGAGAGAAAGACCGATCGGCCGATATAGCGCGGTTCGTACGCGGAGGGGTCATAGACTTCCAGATGGCGCGGATTGAGCAGGTTGACGCCGTTGAGCGACAGTTCGAGATTGTCGCGGAGGCGCCAACCGGCGCGCAGGTTCAATTCGGTATATCCCGGCACCGGCGCGGTATCGATGGCTCCGACGGACCGTAGCCAGGCATCCAGTTCGACCGTGTCGGTGATGTTCCATTCCGACCGGATCTGAGCCTGGTAGGATGGGTCCTGGCCGAAGAAGGTGCCATAGGCGTCGAACGCAAATCCGGGCTTGAGTTCGAAATCCTTGTGCAGCAGGTTGAAACCGGCGCTGATCCGCCATCCCGGCGCCATTTCATACCGGCCCCAGCCTTCCAGGCCGTAGGTCGTGCCGCGGGCCCCATTCTGCAGCACCAGGGGCAGTATGGTCACTGGCGTTATGCCGGCGGTGCGCAGGTCGTCATAAACATTGTAATATGCCGACAGCGAGTAGGACATCCGCTCCATGGGACTGGAGCGCCAGCCGGCCTCGAGCGCCGTGAGGACTTCCGATTTGTAGTCGGGCGACGGTATAAGGAAACCAGGCGCCTCAAGTTCGCGTTCGATCCGGTTGGGGGTGCGTACCGCGCGCGACAATGCCGCCCAGGCCAGGCTGTTGCCGTCGGGCTGCCAGGCGATGCGTGCGCTGGGAAGCCAGTCGAAGCCGGAATAGGAATTGTATTCGGCTTTGATGCCCAGCGTCAGGTTAAGGTTGGATTTAAGCGCGATCTCGTCCTGGACGAACACCGAACCGAGCGCGATAGTCGTCTCCGGATCGGCGAAGTGAAAGGCGTTATAGGATGTGAAGTTTTCCCACCAGTTGCGCAGTTCTCCGCCCCAGACGATACGGTGCCGCCCCTTTTGCGCCATGGCATACTGGACGTCGAGATTGAGGGTGTAGCGACGTTCGCGCACCGTGGGGCTGTCGCTTCCGTTATGATCAAAATACCCAGAGATGGTGAGGGTCGAGCCGCTGTCGAGCTGCCGCGACCAGTCCGCGTTGAGGTCATAGCCGCTGAAATCGCCACGGTCGTTGCGGATCGCGTTGCTGTAGGCATTACCTCTGAACGACCAGCGGCGTGTGCCGTGTTCATTGTCGATTCGAAAGCCGCCATGGACGCCGTGGACGGCGTCGGAGGGTGCGCCGGCGGCGAGGGCTTCGGTTTCGCCGACGCGGAAACCGTCGGCGAATACCCGGTAGCTGGTTGTCTCCGACAGTTTCCCGCCATAGCCAAGCGTCAGGCTGCGTTTGTAGACGCCCGCCGTGGCGCGCGCCACCAAGCCCTGCGTCGAGGCGGCATCACGCGTGATGACATTGATGACGCCATTGACCGCATTGGCGCCCCACATCGTCCCGCCTGGGCCACTGATGACTTCGATGCGGACAATATTGTCTGGCGCGACATTGACCTGGGGCCACGGAATCCCTGAGCCGATCGGCTCATAAACGCTGCGGCCGTCGATCAGGACCAGCAGCTTATTGGCGGTTTCAGGCGAATTGAAACCGCGCGCGGTGACGGTCCAGTTATAAGCGTTGATGCGCGCGACTTCGAGATTGGGCGCCAGGCGCAGGATTTCCGGCAGGCTGGTCACGCCCGAACGACGGATGTCTTCGGCCGTGATGATATAGACGGCCGCCGGCGCCGCGCTCAAGGCTTCAGGCCGCTTCGATACCGAGGTGACTTCGAGGCCGGCGAGATCCTCGATCGACATATTGCGCAGGTCTTCAATAGACGTAGGCACGTCAGCCGCACAGGCGG
The DNA here is from genome assembly GCA_946482045.1 of uncultured Asticcacaulis sp. The sequence goes on along the minus strand of CAMLPZ010000001.1, from coordinate 6,359 downwards.
TATTGGCGCTCAGCCATGCACAGCCGATAGCAGCAAAGACTCCGCAGCGAAGGCGTGTACGAAGCGACAGGCGTGACGATTTAGGCCCCATTCTGTCTATATTGCGGTGAGAATATAAGGAATCGATGCGATTCCGCCTTAAGTTATTGATTAGTCCATGTGAAATTCACGATCTGATATCGCTAACACGACGCTTGATCTGACCAATTTTGCCGTTATGGTCTGACGCGCCGGAAGCAAAACACCCTGGAAGGCTTTTCATGCGGTTTGGTCCCCTTGCCGGGTTATCCCTGGTCATGTCGCTGGTATCTGGAGTGCCCGCCCTTGCCGAGGACGGCTATGACCTTTGGTTGCGGTATCGGCCGGTCGAGGCCGAGGCGCAGGCACGCTACCTGCCGCTGGCGAAGGCGATAGTCGGCGGGGACGGGGCGACGCTCGATGCCGCCGAGGTCGAACTGCAGCGTGGATTGAAAGGTCTTCTGGGCGGGGATGTACCTGTAGGCGGCGCGGCCACGGATGGCGCCATCGTGCTGGGCACGCCGGCCGGTTCCGCGATTGTCCGCAACCTGAATTTGCCGCTGGCGAAACTGGGCAAGGAAGGCTACCTGATCCGTTCGGCGACGATCGACGGTCACAACGTCACGGTCATTGCCGCCAATAGCGATGCTGGCGTCCTCTACGGCGCCTTTCGCTATTTGAGCCTGATCCAGACGCGCCAGGATGTGGCCAGGCTCGACATCACGGATGCGCCGAAGCTTCAGGTACGGGTGCTCAACCACTGGGACAATCTCGACGGCCATGTCGAGCGCGGCTACGCTGGGGACTCGATCTGGGATTGGTGGCGTCTGCCCGACCTGGTCGATCCGCGCTATACCGACTATGCCCGTGCCAATGCCTCGGTCGGCATCAATGGCGCGGTACTCAACAACGTCAATTCCAAAGCGATCAGCCTTACTGCGCCCTATCTTGCCAGGACTGCGGCCATTGCCGATGTGTTGAGGCCGTACGGCATGAAAGTCTACCTGTCGGCGCGGTTTTCAGCGCCAATAGAATTGAAAGGCTGCCCAACCGCAGATCCGCTCGACTCTTGCGTCAAGGCGTGGTGGAAGACCAAGGCCGACGAAATCTACGCCGCCATTCCGGACTTCGGAGGCTTCCTCGTGAAGGCTAATTCCGAAGGCCAGCCTGGGCCGGGCGACTACAAGCGCAGCCACGCCGAGGGCGCCAACATGCTGGCCGAAGCGTTGAAGCCGCATGGTGGTATCGTCATGTGGCGCGCCTTCATCTATTCCGAGCATGACGCCGATGACCGCGCCAAGCAGGCCTATACCGAGCTTCAGCCGCTGGACGGCACGTTCGCGCCCAACGTCCTGCTGCAGATCAAGAACGGCGCCATCGACTTCCAGCCGCGCGAGCCCTTTCATCCCTTGTTCGGCGCCATGCCGAAGACCAACCAGATGCTGGAAGTGCAACTGACCAAGGAATACCTGGGCCAGGCGACGCACCTGGTCTATTCCACGGCGCTCTACGAAGAGGTGCTGGATGCCGATACCCATCGGGGCAGGGGCAAAAGTCAGCGCATGACCGTCGCCGATGTACTGCGGGCCACGCCCCTTACCGGCATGGCGGGCGTGTCCAATATTGGCGACGATCGCGACTGGACGGGATCGGACTTCAACCAGGCCGACTGGTACGGTTTCGGCCGGCTGGCGTGGAACCCGGACGCCTCAAGCCGCGACATTGCCGCCGACTGGGCCAGGATGACCTGGAACACTGACCCGGACTTTGTCGCGCCGGTGGTCGACATGATGATGGCGTCACGCGAAACGGTGGTGAAGTACATGACGCCCTTGGGGCTGCATCACCAGATGGCGACAGGGCACCACTATGGGCCGGGACCCTGGGTTTGCGATCTTAGCCGGCCCGAGTGGAACCCGTGCTACTACGCCAAGGCCGACGCCAAGGGGATTGGCTTCGACCGGACCAGAACCGGCAGCAATGCCCTGGCGCAATATGCGCCCGGCGCCGCCAAACAATGGCTCGACCCGAAAAAGACAGCTTCGAAGGATCTTCTTTGGTTTCACCATGTGCCGTGGACCTGGACAATGCCTGACGGCCGCACCCTGTGGGACACCCTCGTCGTCACCTATGGCGAGGGTGTGAAGGAAGTCGGCGGGATGCGGCGGACATGGTCGGGCTTGGAAGCTTACGTCGATCCGGAGCGGTTCCGCGCCGTGTCGTCGAACCTGGTGATTCAGGAAAAGGAAGCCAAGTGGTGGCGCGACGCATCGATCGCGTGGTTCCGGTCTAAGTCGGGCCGGGCCCTGCCGGCGGGCGAGGCGGAACCGGAAAAGACGCTCGAATACTATATGTCGCTGGAATTTCCATACGCACCGGGCCGGGGCTGAGAAAGGCCTACCGGCCTGGCTAACTTGCTATTGATACGACAAATCGATTAGATATCTCCCATCTGGCGGGATTCGGGACCTTGCCGGAGAACTTTCGGTCGATGTCCCGCTGCGATACCATGCATCTTACGTCCAACAAGACTGTCCGCCTCTATCGTCGCGTCGCCGATGAACTCGTGGAAGCCATCCGCAACGGAACCTATGCGGTCGGCGACAAGCTGCCGGCGGAACGCGAATTGGCCGAAACCTTCGAGGTCAGCCGCCCAACCGTCCGTGAAGCCATGATTGCTCTGGAAATCTATGGCGTTGTCGAAATCCGCCATGGCTCCGGCATCTATGTCATCGAGCCTGAAGTCAACGGCAATAGCGGCGAGCCAAACTCCCCGCGCGATCTCGACGTCGGTGCCTTCGAACTGATCGAGGCGCGAATTATTATCGAAGGTGAAACCGCTGCCGTGGCCGCCGCGGCGGTGACGGACGCGGATATCGCCGCACTCGAGGCCCTGATAGAGCGCATGGTTACTGGCGATGAAGCTGAATGCGAGCAAGCCGACCGCGAATTTCATGACTATCTGGCAGGCGTTACCGACAACGGCGCCCTGATCGACACGATCGATCACCTGTGGAACCTGCGCACGCGCTCGCCTTTGGCATCGCAGATCATGACCCGTGCACAGGGCGGCGGCCGGGAGGCGCGCATCGAAGAACACCGCCGGATTGTCAAGGCCCTTGCCAGCCGTGACCCGTCGGCCGCGCGCGCCGCCATGCGCCATCACCTGGAGCAGGTGCGCGAATACCTGCTGGTGGCGACCGAAACGGCCGAGATGGAAACCCTGCGTCAGAAGCTGCGGGACAAGCGTAACGCCTTGTCCCGGCGGACAGGCTATTAATGGCAAACGTTTGCGTTAAGGTATAAGATTCGCGGGCTTTAAGAGGATCATAACCCTGAAGTGGCAAGATACGCCTGGCCTCCCGGTGTATCGCTTATGTCTGTCCTCAAACGAAATGCTGTAAATATAAGCGGTTCCGGCGACCGGCCGCTTGTATTCCTCCATGGCTATGGTTGTGACCAGACCATGTGGCGTCATATTGCCGGGCATTTCGAGGCGAGCCGCAAGGTCGTGACTTTCGATCATGTCGGTTCGGGCAAGTCGGACCTCAACGCCTACAGCCGCGCCCGGTATGCGACGCTGTACGCCTATGCCGACGATTTTATCGAGATTTTGGAAACCTGTGAACTCACCGGCGTCGATGCGATCGGCCACAGCGTCGGCGGGATGATCACGCTTCTGGCCGCCAGCAAGCGGCCCGACCTGTTCCGCCGCATCATGACGCTGGGCTCATCACCCTGCTATCTCAATATCGATGACTACCGGGGCGGTTTCGATCGCGCGGGTATCGAAGAACTTCTGGCTTTTCTGGAAATGTCGCTGCAAGGCTGGTCGTCCTATCTGGCGCCCCTTGTCATGGCCAATCCCGATCGTCCGGAACTGACCGCCGAGCTGGAAAGTTACTTTGTCAGCAATGACCCGGACATCATGCACGACTTCGCCAAGGTCATCTTCCTGTCCGACCATCGCGCCGATCTCAGCGCGGTCACGACGCCAACCCTGATCATGCAGTGCCGTGACGATATCATTTCGCCACTGCAGGTTGGTGAATTCATGCAGGTGCAGATTCGCGGCAGCGACCGTATCCTGCTCGATACGTTCGGCCACTATCCGCATCTCAGCAATCCTGAGGTGGTGCGCCAGGCCATGCTGGCCTGGCTTGGGCAGGGGGTACAAGAGGCCGCCTGATGACCCCGAACGCCATTGCCCGCGCTGGCGAAGCCGCCAGTTCAGCCGAATTGTTCGACCTGAGCCCCTGCGGCCTGGTCGTCTGCGACGATGCCGGCCGTATCGTGCGTGCCAATTCCAGTTTTTATGAAATGGTTGGCCTGGCTCCCGAGGCGTTGAAGGAAGCCAATATCGGCAGTCTCCTGACCCGCGCCTCCTTCTTTATCTACAAGGCGCGTGTCGCTCCGCAGCTCGCCCTGACGGGAAGCGTCCAGGAGGTTTCGCTGGACCTGAAGCTTGCCGACGGCCAGACCCTCGCCGTCCTCTTGAGCGCACGCCAGGCCACGGCCCATGGCGCAACCGTCCTGACCCACATTGCGCTCTTTCCCGCGCGCGAACGCCGGCTATTTGAACAGGAGCAACTCAACGCTCGCCGGGAGCTGCGCCAGTACCGCGATTACCTGCAGATGGCCGAAAAACTCGCCAATGTCGGTCACTGGTCTTACGCCCTGGCCACCGGAGACGTCCAGTGGTCGCCGGAGGTCTATGTCATCTATGGGCAGGACCCCAGGATGAAAGCGCCGCCGCTCAACCATGTCCTGGACCTGTACCATCCGGACGACCGCGACATGGCCCGGCAGGCGATCGATGGCGCCCTGGCCAGTGGCGGCAGTTTTACCTATCGCGCCCGTATCCTGCGCGGTGATGACGTCGGCATCGTTCAGGTGCATGGCATCTGCGAACGCGCACCCGGCGGCGGCGTTACCGGCCTGTTTGGTATTTGCCGCGATGTGACCAACTTTATCCGCAACCAGGAGCGGCTGGAGCAGAGTGAGGCGCGCTATCGGCTGCTGGCGGACGAATCGAACGACATCATTACAATCTTCGACCTTTCCGGACGCGTTGAATATATCTCCCCGGCGGTCGAAAAGATCCTGGGTTACCGGCCGGAGGACCTGGTCGGCCGCAACGTCCGGGATGTGATCCATCCCGACGACTGCGAAGCCACCTTTGCCGCCTATACTGCCCATGTCCGCGGGAAAAACTGGGGCGAAGGTTTACGCGTCCGGTACCGTGCCATGCACAAGGATGGTCATGTTATTTGGGCGGAGGCGCATCCTTCGCCTATTCTCGACGAGGCGGGCAAGCGAGTTGTCGCCTTTCAGGACGTCGTGCGCGACATTTCGCATCAGAAGGCGACCGAGGACGCGCTGGCCCAGGCCAGTATCGAGGCTAATGCCGCCGCAGAGGCCAAGGCGCAGTTCCTGGCGAATATGAGCCACGAACTGCGCACACCGCTGACCAGCATTATCGGTTTTTCCGCTCTTCTGCGCGATCTCCTGGCCGACAATGAGGATCTGCGCCGCCACAGTCAGCGTATTCATTCCGCCGGGCAGGGGCTGCTAAATCTCATCAACGATATTCTCGACCATTCCAAGCTGGAAGCCGGCCAGTTGGAGCTTGATCTGGCGCCGGCGTCGGTCGCTGATGTCGTTACGGGAGTTGTCGACCTTCTGTCGTTGCAGGCCAGCGGCAAGGGCCTGACGCTCACGGTTGAGGGTGCTGACAGTCTGGCGCCCCAGGTCCTGATCGATGACGGGCGCCTGCATCAGGTGTTGCTGAACCTGGTCGGCAACGCCATAAAGTTCACCGAAACCGGCGGTGTCACCGTTACCCTGTCCCAGATCTGTTCGCCGGACGGCGACCGTCTGCATGTCAGCGTGCGCGATACCGGTCCTGGCATTTCGGAGGCCGGGCAGGCGCGATTGTTCGAGCGCTTCAGCCAGGTGGATCGCAGCGCCCATGACATGCCAGGCGGGACAGGCTTGGGCCTGTCGATCTGCAAGCAACTGGTCGAGCTTATGAGCGGAACGATCGGCGTTAACAGCACGCCGGGCAACGGGTCCGAATTCTGGTTCGAAATTCCCTTGCCAGACATGCATCAGATGTTTGCGGCGCCCGTGGCGGTTCCGCATCGGCCCGGCCGTATCCTGGTCGTCGACGACCAGGACGCCGTGACGGACCTGCTCGTCAACCTGCTGACCCCCTACGGCCACGATATCCACGTGGCCATTAATGGCTATGACGGGGTTCAGGCCTGCCAGCGCGCGCCCTACGACCTGATCCTGATGGACATCAACATGCCGGTCATGGATGGTTTCGCCGCCACGCG